>PMTL01000078.1 GCA_003168075.1 Acidimicrobiaceae bacterium | reverse complement strand
GAGGCGGCCGCCCTCGTCGAGGGGCTTGACCTGGCGTGGGTTGAGGATCCCTTCGTCCCGGGCAGAACCAGGGAGTTGGTCCGTCTCAGGCAGATGCTTGACGTTCCACTCGCCTCGGGTGACGAAGAGTCACACCTGTACCACCCTGAGGTGTTGCTCGACGCCGAGGCCGTCGACATTATTCGAATGGACGCCACGTGCCAAGGGGGAGTGAGCCGAATGGTTCGTTTGGGCGAACGACTGGGCACGTATGGCGTTCCCGTGTCGTGGCATATGAATACTTTCATTCATCGACAACTGGCGGGGATCGGTGGTGTGACAACCCAGTCGATCGAGATCTCGGCACCTGGTTCGGGCGTCGATGTGTTGGCGGAGATGCTGGCGTCAGAGTCACGTGAGGTTCTCGCGAAGATCCCGTGGCGTGGCGTACAGGGCTGGGGAGTCTCCGAGCCCTCCCCTGAAGAAGGAGATGCCCGTGAGGGCTGGGCGGTTTTGGGTCCGTTGACTTGACGTGCTACCCGTCACAGGTGCGATGGTCGCAGTTGGCGGAATGGCAAATTTGAGAGTATTTCGAATGAGGGGCGTGGGAGACAGATATGAAATTATGGCCAGCGTTTTCTTATCCCGTTGATCCATTCAACGGTGAACCNNCGTTATCTCGACGGTGTGGGCGCCTTGGAGGCAATGGTGGTGGGACACGGGAGGGCCAGGCTGGCTGACGCCGCCCGAGATCAGATGAACCGGTTGGCGTTTTTGGACGTCTTTCGCTACACGTCGGAGCCCGCTATCAATCTTGCCGAGAAGCTCAGTCAACTGGCCCCCGTCGAGGACGCCTACGTGCATTTCACCCCTGGTGGAAGTGAAGCCGTGGAGACGGCACTGAAGGTGGCGCTGCAATATCACTACTTGCGGGGCGAACCCGAGCGCCGATTGTTTGTTAATCGGCACGGAGCTTTCCATGGCGTCACCTTCGGCGCGATGTCGCTAGGCGCGAGTTATTACGCGATGAGAAACGACATCTATCTTCCCGAAGGCGTGGCGATATCGGCTCGTGCCGGTGCTCTCAATCCCGACGACTTTGGCTCCGGATTCCGCCACACGTCGGACTACGCCATGATTGAACAGATGATCCTCGAGATCGGACCGGAGAGGGTAGCCGGAGTGGTGGTCGATCCCATGGCCACCGCGAGTGGAGTGGGCACTCCACCGGTGTCAGACCTTGCTGATATTCGCAGGGTGTGCGACAAGTATGGCGTCCTTCTCGTTGCCGACGAGGTCATTACTGCGTGGGGGCACACTGGTTCACTCTTCGCTAGCGACCAATCAGGCGTGTTACCGGACGTGTTGACAGTGTCCAAAGGGCTGAGCTCGGGGTACATGCCGATTGGTGCGGCAATCATTTCTGGAAAAATCACGGAGGCCTTTGAGGGCCCGGACGGACTCTTCGCTCACGGCCAGACATACGCCGGGCACCCGCCCGCGTGCGCCGTGGCACTCGAGAACATTGCGATCCTGGAGGAGGAGTGTCTGGCCCAGAGGGCCGTAGAGTTGGGACCCAAGTTGATTGACGGGCTTCGGCGACTGTCATCACGGCATCAGAACTTGGGCTTTGTTCGAGGTCGGGGCCTGCTGGTGGGGGTCGAAATCTTAAAGGATGCCTCCAACGTCACAGAGTTCTCGGATCGCCGAGCAGCGGGAACAGCTTTTCGATTCGCGCTACGCGACGCCGGGTTGATTGCGATCGCCGTTCACCCGGGGAGTGTGCTGTTGCTCGCACCGCCTCTCATTATTTCTGAGGAGGAGATCTCGACGATGATCGATATGTTTGACGTTGCGTTGACGGCGCTGAGCGCGCTCAACCTGCAATGACGGCCGCGACTTCACCCTCTGAGATAGTAACGACCGGCCAGCGTGAAAGGAAATGAACAATATGGTGCACGACGATAAAGCAGTAGTAGTAACTGGTGCAGCAAGTGGCATTGGAAAGGCCGTGGCGCAGAAATATTTTGGGTTAGGAGCGACGGTTTTCGCCTGGGATCAACATCCCGACAGTTCCTTTCCATACCGGTGGTCTGAGGTTGACGTCACGTCGTGGGCAGACTTGACGAGCGCGGCGGAAGGCTTGCCACCGCTGTATTCAGTGATCACGTGCGCCGGTATCGGGGCCCGAGGCGACGTCATCGAGCGTGGCCCCGAGGATTGGCGGCGGGTCCTATCGGTCAACGTGGAAGGAACAGCACTTTCCGCGCTGGCCACCTTTAATGCTCTGTCGGCGGGCGCGGGCACCCTGGTCACCATTGGCTCGATCGCTGCGATTAATGGTTTTCATGGTCGAGCCGCCTACTCGGCATCGAAAGCCGCGGTCGTCGCCCTGACCAAATCTCTAGCCAACGAGTGGGCGGAGCACGATATCCGGACTATTTGTGTCAGTCCTGGTTTCACCGAGACGCCCATGCTGATCGAATCGCTCGCCTCGGGCCTCACCGACGAGAAGGTCTTGATGGCCCATACTCCCCAACGTTGCTTCGTGGAGCCCGAAGCCCTTGCCGACGCGATTGTTGCTTTGGCGACGGATGCGTTTCGACGGGTCACTGGGGCGCATCTACTGGTGGACGCCGGTTGGGACACGCTCAGTGGCTTTTGAATCTCGACTCGCAAATTTTGCATTGGCGCAAACAATCGCTGTGGCTTCAGCAGTGCTCCTGATGGACCATGTATCGACCCTTCCGTTTGGTGGAAAGTGAGGAGGGGCATTGGCATGTCGTGAGATCGCAATTGAACAGTGCGATATTCTTCCGAGGGTGACGGATCGTCCTTTTGGTAAGCGACGGGTGACGCTCCGAGAAGTTGCCGCCGCCGCCGGGGTCGATCCCAGTGCGGTGTCACGTATTGTGAACGGCGACCCCAATATCGTCGTGTCAGAAGCTACGAGAATTCGAATTCTGGCGGCGGTCGAAGAGCTTGGATACCGACCGAGTTTGAGCGCCCGCGGTCTCAAGTCGTCGAAGTCGTGGACGATTGGCTTCGTGCTTCCGAACCTGACCAATCCTATGTTCGAGCCGATTGTCCGGGGAATTGAGTTTGAAGCGTACAGGCTGGGTTACGGAATCGTCCTCGGCTCTCAAATCGAAGGGCGCTCGGCCAAGACCTTCGCCCAACTGCTGCAGGAAGGGCGAGTGGACGGACTGCTCGTGGCCTCCAGCACCCTGCAGGATGACTTCATTCGCGAGATTGTCGAGCATGGTCCAGGACCAGTGATTCCGGTGAACCGACGAGTTGACGGTGTTGTCAGCAGTGTCATCGTGGACGACGAAGGTGCCAGCAGAAAGGCCGTCAAGTATCTCTGCGATCTAGGGCACCGTGTGATCGGCGGAATCTTCGGTCCGAAAGAGTTCGACACGGCCGTTCGACGTAAAAAGGGTTTCGACGATGCCATCTCCAATTCTGGTGCGACTTCGGTGGAGGCGAATCGACTGGAGTGGAGTGCGAAGGAGGGGTATCTCGGGGCCCTAGAGATTTTGAGTGAACATCCGGAAGTGACCGCAATATACGCGTCAACGTTAGTAATGGGAATTGGTGCGTTGAGGGCGGCGGCGGAATCGAATCGACCGATTCCGTCAAGTCTTTCAATTATCTGCCTTCACGACAGCAACTTGGCTGAATACCTTGTCCCTCCTTTGACCACAGTTCGACTTCCCATGGAAGAATTGGGCACAGCTGCGGTGAATCTCTTAATCGAGCGTACCAATGGTGCTCCGCAGCGCGCGGTGATGATCGAAGGCGATGGTAAAATCATCGTTCGAGCGTCTACAGGAGACGTCCCGGCCACATGACCCTTGATGCGGTCGGGCAACGGTCATGGCGGAAGTTCACCGACTCAAGTTCAGCCAAACTCGAGATGGACTCCCCGGGAGCTATGTCGGCCACTCCCTTGCTAGACAGACCTCAGGAGTCTCGTCGCTTTGGGGAGGTCAAGGGAGGAACAAAGGAGTACCCATTTAATTTTCGTCCAGCGACTTGAATCGCAGGGCGCTGGCAAAGACCGCGAAATCAGCCAGCGCGAGACTGGCGACAACAATTGGCACAACGCGCACGCCGAAGTCGGACACCATCAGACTCTCGAGTCCGGGCCCTAGGATTCCGCCAGCCATCATGAAAAGAATCATGAGCGCGATGCCGTCACTGTCGCTCGGACAGAGCTCGGTATACCAAAGGAGTCCCATCGGGAAGACGAGTGCAATCGTTAGTCCGAGCATTGGATACGCGTACGGAGCGAGGGAGCCAGAGTAGGCGAGCACGCATAAAATCGTCGCCAGGGCGAGACCACCAAGGACAAGAATCTTGTCCGAGAGCCAGTGATAGACCGGCGTACCGAAACCACGACCGATAGCGAATCCTGCCCAAAATCCCGCCGT
>PMTL01000230.1 GCA_003168075.1 Acidimicrobiaceae bacterium | reverse complement strand
CCAGCGACGCGGCGGCGACCGCGGCGTTGTCGATCACACGATTGATGATCATGTCGGCGACGTCACCACGTACCTCGACCGGGTCGGTCGCCACTCGCGCGATCTTCCAGGCCAACTGGTCTTCGCGACGCAGTTCTTCGTCGCTGCGATGCACCCGCACGGTGTGGTCAATCACGGTATGGCTTCGCTAGGCAGCACGTGCTCACGGCAGCCGTTTGGTGATCGCCGTACTGGCACGCTTAAGTTCCACCACGCACCACTCGGCCTTGCTCTCGTCCAAGTCGGCCGCGCGTCCCGACACTTGCAGCGACGCCACCACTTCACCCTCTTGGCTCATTACGGGCACGGCGACCGAGGCGGAGCCGAGCTCTCGTTCCGAGACACTGTACACGTAACCCTGCTGTCGAATTGTCTCGAGCATCTTGACGAACTCTCGTCGCGTGACGACTTGGCCACTGGCGAGGCGGAACTCTGCAATGTCCTTCATCAGTTCCTTGATGTCCTCGCCGGAGAGCGCCGCGGCCAACACGCGCGCGCCGCCCATATGCAGCGGCGTCAATTCCCCCAGGGGCAACAGGTACCGTGCGGGTTCGTTGCCCTCGACGCGCAGAATTATTACCTGGGCCATGTCGACGCGCACCGACAACGCCGACATGAATCCGCTGGCCCCCGCCAACTCTTGCAAAACGGGCAGGGTGATCTGGCTGAGCGAATTAGTCATGTGAAAGGCGTAGGCGTTGATCATCGACGTGACGCCCACGGTGTAGCCGTAGCGTTCCTGGCTCACGTAGCCGTAGTGCAGCATCACGCTCAGAATGCGTTGGGTGGTCGCCAGGTGAATGCCGGACTCGATGGAGATGTCGGTCAGGCGCATGGGGACGCGACTGCGACGCAAGATGTCGAGTATTTCGAACGACCGCTCCAGCGAGCGCATCGACGTGGTGTTGGCGATGTCTTTTACCGTCGCCATGATCGCCTCTCGGGGTCCCGCATCCCCCGTAACGCTAACCCAGGACGCGGGTAATATCGTCCACTCCAGCGCGGCGACAGTGGCGCCACTTCAGCGACGAACGCGTCGCACTGGACCCCTCGGACCTGGACTCTCGTCACGGCGTCGACATCAATTCTCATTGTGTCGACCTTTTAAGTCAAGTTGAAGCCGGTCCCTCGCGGATGAGACTATTGGCTGCGTCCACGGAGACCGTGCGCCGACGTAGGCGCGAGGGCCTAGACGAAAGTGTTGGGCCTCCTCCTCGGTTTCGATGAACGGGAGGTCCATGGGAAAGAGCGCCTCGCCTCGGGGCCGAGGCCCGGCCTTGGACACGTGCCCCCAGAGCGAATGCCCGACGACGTCCTCGGCGAGCAGCGAGGCCTCAATCAGTCGACCCAAGTCGACGCCAGTAGGAATGCCGAGCTCCTGCAGCAGATTGACGAGGTCCTCGGTCGCGATCATCCGTGTCATGCGTCCGTGTCCGCCGTAGGGGCAGCCCCCCATGCCACCCACCGAACTGTCGAGAATCAACGTGTGCTCGGGTCCGAGAACGCGCAGCGCCTCGTACGCGGACAACAGCGCCGTGCCGCGGGCGTCGTGCAGGTGAAGATGAAAGGAGGTGATCTCGGGCCAGCGCTGAAGGATGGCGTGCAATTGTGCCTCCACCGCATCGGGCATGTTCCAGGCCATGGGGTCGCCGATCCATATTTTGTCGACCGTGATTCCCGCGTCGCTCCAAAGTTGGTACTGACGCTCGAGCATCTTCATGCGATAGTCCTGGTCGAAGCGTCCGAGCCAGTTCGAGCCCCAGGCCGCGTTGATGGCGATGCCGACGGAAGTCGCCCCCGTCGCCACCGTCGCGGCGATCACCTCGGGCCAGAGAGCAATCTCCTGGTCCTGAGAACGATTGGTGTTGCGCCGCACGAAGACGTCACACAGATGCACCAAGGTCCGCGGAAACTCGATGGACGTCACCAGGGGCGGCATGTAGTGGCTCACGCGTTCGCGGCCTCGTTCATTCAAGGCAAGCGCGGTGTAGCGAACTCCGTCCACGGGAGTGAAACGCGACACGAGTTCATCGATGTGCGCCATTTGGGGCGTCCACTGGGGGCTGACGAACGAACCCACCACGATGGTGCCCAGTCCAGTCCGCGACAATGCGTCGAGCAATTCGATCTTGGCGTCGACACTGATGTCGGCGCTTTCGATCTGCATCCCCTCGCGCATACCCTCTTCGATGATGACCACGCGCGGAAAACGTCCCGAGGAACCCATTGCCTCGCTCGCGGGCGCCATCAGATTGTCCCCGCCTTTCGCAGAGCCGCAATATCTTCGGGCGAATAACCCAACTCCGCCAGGATTTCTTCGCTGTGCTCTCCGAGGGTGGGCGGCGCGCACCGCGGTGCCAGTGTCTCGCCGTCAACGTGCACGGCGCTGCCGAGCACCTGGACGCTGGCGCGTCCCGGGACCCCGAGCTCCACATCGTGGACCAGGTCCCGCACGCGAATCTGCTCCTGGTGCAACGCTTCTTCGACGCTGAGCAGGCGCCCGACAGGCACGCTGACCTGGGCGAGCAATTGCTCCCACTCTCCGGCAGTGCGCAACTGCAGGGCCGCGTCGAGTTGCACGCTGAGTTCGCGCCGGTGTCGCTTACGCTTCGAACGATCGGAGAAACGAGGGTCGTCAATCAGGTCCTCACGTGAGCAGACGTGGCAGAGGGCCTCGAACTGTTTTTGGGTGTTGGTGGCAATATTGATTGGACCGTCACTCGCGTAAAACGTGCCCGATGGTGACGAGGCGGCATTGTCATTGCCGTGACGACGGCCCGCACGTCCGCTGATGAGTTGTTCTGAGACCACCCACGTCATCGACGTGAGAGCCGCCTCGAGCATCGAGACGTCGAGGTAACAGCCCTCATTGGTGGTGGCTCGCCGTACCAAGGCGGCACAGATCGCCATGGCGGCCACGTAGCCACCAATCGCGTCGCACACGGGAAAGCCCACCCGCAAGGGCTCGCCCTCGGCAAGCCCCGTCACCGACGCCATACCGGCGAAGCCCTGGATGATCTGGTCGTAGGCGCTACGCTCGGCCAACGGTCCGTTCTGACCAAAGCCCGACACCGCGCAGTAGATGAGACGGGCGTTGGCGCGGGCAATGCGTTCGGGCGAGAAACCCAGACGGGTGAGGACCCCGGGACGCATGTTCTCGACTAACACGTCAGCCCACGAGAGAAGCCGTTCGAAGACTTCTTCGCCGCGTTCGCTCTTCAGGTTCAATGTCACCGAGCGCTTACCGGAGTTTTGTGCCAGGAACGATGGTCCCATGGCGAAAGATTTGAGGACTTCGTCCTCGCCGAATTCACGGGCCACGTCGCCCGACTCGGGTACTTCGATCTTGATCACGTCGGCGCCCATCAAGCTCAAGTGGTACGCCCCGAAGGGGCCCGCAAGCACGGTCGTCAGGTCGAGTACTCGAACTCCGCTGAGCAGTTGGGTCACGATGATGTTCCTTACGTTGCGCGCCGGGCTTATACCGGCGGTCACCTCTTGAAGCGGCTGGACTTCATCTCCCCGTCACTCACGACGGTCGCGATGTCGTAGCTCCGGACGCCAGCGAGGGCACTGGGGATGGCCGACGGTGTTGCCGCCGACCATCCCCAGCACGAGAGATGAAACACCTTTTGCTTGGTCAACCGCCCTTGGCGACCACCGCGGCCAACTGGGCCGGGGTGACGTACGCGCGGGTGACGTTGTTGAGGCTGGACGTGAAGCCCAGCATCTCGAAGCCGGAGAAGACGTTGTGGTACTTGTTGAAGTCGTCGTTTCCGGATGCTCCGTTGTATTGGATCTTCTTACCTTCCTTCAAGTACGCCAGGCACTGGGCGTAACGGCCACACGAGAGTCCTGTCGGGCCCGTAACCTTCGTCACGTCCTTGACCCAGACCTTGGGATCGATGGACTTCGCCATGGTCATCGCCAGCGAGGCGATGATGATCGAGTCGTACTCGTTGAACGTCGTCGGCAAGATGGACGTCGTGTGCCACACCGACTGGTAGTCGGACAAGAAGTGGTTGTAGGCACCGTTGGCCGACGTCGGCGTGGCGGGTAGCGCGGCAGTCAAGTCTGTGGACGCCGTGGGGCCAAAGGCCTTGGCGTAGACACCCTGAGGAGCCGACTGCAGGTCGTCACCGATCCAGTGCGTCGTCATGTAACCCAACTGCTGACCATCAGCGAAGAGCGTCGCGGCCGTCTGGGAGTCCATCGAGTCGAAGATGACCTGTGGGTGGCCCGCGAAGGCCGAGGTCAGCTCCGAGCTGTACGAGGACTGACCAGGGGTCAGTGTGATGTTCTGCTGGATCGTGCCACCGAGGGCCTTGAAGGCCTTCATGAGCGGCGGGACGAAGCCCTGGGAGTTCGCCGAATTGTCGAAGATCAACGACCCCGTCTTCCAGCCTTGGGAGATCGCGTACTGCGCCATCGCGAGGGCCTCATTAGAGTCCGACGACGACGTGCGGAACACGAACGGGTTGTTGTTGGTGTCGAGCGTGGTCAATCCGCCCACCATGAAGTCAACGACGTCATTGGGCTTGAACTGATTGATGATCGCCTCGATGGTCGGCGAGAACGGCCCAATAATGACGGTCGGATGATTCAACTCCAACTTGCGAAACGCCGGCAATGCGTCCACTGAGTCGGCGGCGTCGTCCACGTACTTCGCGGTGAGCTGGTGTCCCAGTACTCCGCCGTGCTGATTCACCTCGTAGATACCAACCGCGACGCCGTGGGTTCCCCAACTTGACAGCAATGACTTCGAACCCGTGAACGGGAAGATGCCGCCGACGACCAGCGGTGCCAACTTCTTGGGGGCCGCGTTCGCGACTCCCGCAGAGACACCAACGCCCGCCAGAGCGGTCACCATGGCGAGCGACAGGACGACCCTGCCCCTCAGGCGACTCCTCATTTTTCCATTAGTTTTCATTCCGTAATTCCCCCTTTTTTGCTTTTTTCCTTCGTGAACGTGGGAATCTCCCACCATTACGATTGTGCGTGCTCCGCGCGACCCAAGAAGATTGCGGCGAGGTCGTGCTTGGCGATCTCATCTGTCGTTCCGTGAAGGTGATTGGTCCCCGCCACAAAAATGTGAACGAAGTCGGCGTGCGTGAGAGCGCGCTCGACGTTCTGCTCAACGACCAGTACCGCGGTACCGGTATTTTTGATCAACTCGATTTGGTTCCACACCACGTCGGTGTACGCCGGCGAGAGTCCCGCCGTCGGTTCGTCGAGCACGATGACGGTGGGATCGACCATGAGCGAGCGCGCAATGGCGAGCAGGTTCTGTTGGCCTCCTGAAAGGTTACCGGCCCGCTTGCCCGTCGCCTTCTTGAGGTCGGGGAAGGCGTCGAGGATTTCGACCATTCTCTGCGACGTATCGCCCTTGGCCGCAAAACCACCGACCTCGAGGTTCTCGCGTACCGAGAGGTTGACGAACACGTTGTCGTTCTGGGGCACGTAGACCAAGCCGTTGCGCGGGATCAGGTGTCCAGGCATCTTGGTGATGTCGTGATCATTCACCTTGATGCTGCCGGTCTGGGTTCGCAAGATACCCACCAGGGTCTTGGCGTACGTCGACTTTCCGGCGCCGTTGGGACCGATGATGGTGGTGATCGTGCCCACGTCGGCGGTGAGCGAGATGTTCGAGATGATGACGTTACGGCCGTAGCCGGCCGTGATGTTCTCAGTGACCAGTGCTGGCATTGATGACCTCTCCTAGGTACGCCGTGACGACTTCCTTGTTTTGGCGCAGCTCACTCAGTTTTCCCGTGGCCAGGGTCTTTCCTTCGGCCAGGACGATGACGTTGTCGCAAATTCTCTCAACGACATTGAGGTTGTGCTCAATCATCAGCACCGTGACTCCCTGGGCCTTCATGTCGAGGATGTAGCCCCCGATGCGCTCGATCAGCGCGGGGTTGACTCCCGCCATTGGCTCGTCGAGCAGGAACACACTCGGCGACGCCATGACGCCGCGCGAAATCTCGAGGAGTTTCTTCTGACCGCCCGATAGTTCGCGCGCCCAGTTGTCGCGCAGGTCGTAGAGGCCGTACGTACGCAGAATCTCGGTCGCTCGCTCAATATTCTGACGCTCCTCGCGCTTGACGAGTCGAGGACGAAAGAAGATGTTGAAGATTGACTCCCCCGCCTGGACCTTGGGAGCAACCAGCAGGTTTTCGAGCACCGAGAGGCCACCGAGCTCGCGCGACAATTGAAATGTGCGCATCAGTCCGAGTCGGGCGATCTTTGCGCGGTCCATGTTAGTCACATCGGTGGAACCTAAGTGGACGGTTCCGGAGTCGGACTTCATCGCGCCCGAGAGGATGTTGACGACCGTGGTCTTTCCGGCGCCATTGGGGCCAATCAGCGCGGTGATTTTATTCCTCGGGACGTCGAAGGTGGCCCCATTGACGGCGTTCACGCCGCCGAAGGCCTTGGTGAGTCCCTCGCAACGAAGAATCGGACCTTCGCTACCCGCGGGCGTCGTCGACAGATCTTTATAGGTCATCATCAGGCGTCATTCCCTTCGTGTGCGTCCGCAACTTGCGCGGCAGAATTAGTTGTCGCGACGGCCTCAACCGGAGTAGGGGCTACGACCGAGTGTCCGTCGCGATTCAGAAGCTCGCCGGCCGGAGCCGGGAACTTACGAACTCGTTCGGGCAACATTCCCTGTGGGCGAAACCACAGCATTGCCATCAACACGATGCCGATCACCATGGCGCTGAAGTACTCGATGAGTCCGGGGCGGCCCGGAATATCTGGCAAAAAGGCGGGGAGGTGAATCAGCAGCGTCTCCACCAGCAACGCACCGACCAGCAGACCGACGTTGTTGCCGACGCCGCCCACGATGATCACCGCGAACACCACGAAGGTCTCACCGGGCAGCCAGGCCGAGGGATTGAACGAACCTCCGAACTGGATGATGAGTCCGCCACCGATACCGGCAAAGAACGAGCCGATCAGCATCGACGTCAGCTGGTAGCGAAAGACTCCCTTGCCCAACGCGGAGGCGACGTCGGCGTCGTCGCGAATAGCCCGAAAGGTCCGCCCGAGCGGCGAACGCGTGATGCGACTCATGACGGCCCAGAGGATGAGGGAAATGGCTGCGGTCACCAGAGAGAAGAAGATCACGAAGGAATTCGTCGACATGTGAAAGACACCAGTCATGGGTTCCGCGACGTTGTAGAGGCCGTCGGCGCCGTTGAACAGTCGCGGATAGTTGTTGATGATGTCGTACAGAACGAACGACAGCGCGAACAGCACCATGGCCAGGTAGTCCGTGCGCAGCCGACGCAGGGCAATGAAGGCCACCACCACCGCGAGGAGCATTGCGGCGATACCTCCCATAATCAAGTTGAACGGGAAGGGAATGTTCCAGCCGAAGATGTATTGCTGACCGGTTCCCACCGAATTGGGCAGGCTCACGGCTCCAGTCACGTAGGAGCCGATGGCCACGAAGCCGATGTAGGCGAAGTTCATGACTCCCGTCTCGCCGTATTGGATATTGAGCCCCATCGCCAAAATGAAGTAGTCGAAGAGGAAAAACACCAGGGTAAAGACGTAGTACCAAAACTGAGCCATGGCTAAGCCCTTCCGGAGCGAGCGAACAAGCCGCTGGGCCTAAACAGCAGTGTCAAGATCAAGATCACGAATGCGACGTCGAGCTTGTACGCCGCATTGATGAATGCGGCGGAGACCTCGGTCGCCAGGCCAATGAGCACACCACCGGCCATGGCTCCGTAGATGCTGCCCACCCCACCGACGATGACCGCGGCGAAGATCACGAACAAGAACAATTCGCCCGCCGCCGGAGTCAAGTTGCCTTCGGTGATGCCGAGCACCGATCCGGCGAGTCCCGCCATGGTTCCCGACAGGAACCAGGTGATGGTAGTGATGCGCTTCGTATCAATGCCGCTGGTCATGGCGAGTGTCGTGTTGTCCGACATAGCGCGCATGGACTTACCCAATCGGGTGGTCTTGAGCATCAAGTGAATCAGAAGCATCGTCACGACCGAGATGATCATGATAATGATCTCGTACTTGTTCAACAGAAATGGTCCAATGTGCATGTCGACTTCGATCTTCATGTTGTACGAGCGCACGTTGGGACCCCAGATCGAATACGTCAGATTCAACATGATGAGCGAGAGACCAAAAGTGACGATCAAGACGTAGAAGGTCTTATCGAACCGTCGCGCGAAGGGACTCAGGAGGAATCGGTTCAGCGCGACCGCGATGAGGCCCATCAGGAGCGAACCCACGATCAACGCGAACCAGATGTTCACGTGAAAGATCTCGGCGTTAAAGGCGTACGTCAGGTAGGCGCCGAGGGCCATGAAGTCGCCGTAGGCGAAGTTGATGTAGTTCGTGATGCCGAACTGCAAACTCAATCCCACGGCGGCAATTGATAGGACTGAAGCGGTCACTAGCCCAAAACCGAACGACAACCAAAACTGCGTCACTCTCATCCCCCCGGGCTGTGTACCTCAACGGCCAGCCCTTTCGGGTCTCTGACGGTTGTGAGAGTTTCTATCGCAGTTTTGCGAATATGTCAAGTATCGTGAGAATTGTTACCAAATTGAAATATTGCTGACTGGTGCCGACGCGACGTGTTCGATCAATATCTCGAGACGTCTCCCCCTGCGTCGCGTCAATGACCCGCCCCATCTTTATCACTCTTTAGCCAACCAATCATCGTAAAAGTACCAACCAATATCAAGCGTCACGCATTTGTCTTCACGCGATCAAGACCAAGGTGACCCGACCACGTTCGCGTCGTATCGTGATTCAACTCGAAGGGTTGGGGTCCGCGTCGTTGTCGGGAGTAGTGTCCGGAATCCGATGTACGCCAGCGTCGTTATCGTGCGACGCGGGCAAATTGTTGTGAGGAATGGTGACGCTGACCGCGGGGGTGAGGTTCGTCGGCGCCACCTTGGAACTGTTGGCGTTGTGAGTGCATCCGGTCAAAATTGTTGAACCGGTGAGCAGCGCCACCACTGCGAGAGCGACCGAACGCGTCGGCTTGCAACGAAACTGCACAACGTCTCCTCTCCCATTTCAGCTCCGCTGCCGATACGGGTGACTCGACCAGTGTAGGAGTCTCGTCGCTCGCCAACCACGCTCGAAGACCTACCCCAGTCGCACGGCACCCCGAGGAGCGGCGTGCAGTCGTCGAGGACCATTCACCCCTACGACCAGGCACTCTCACGTCAGTACTCCCGCGCAGTGATCGCGACCAGAAGAAAGTGAGACGACCTTGCAGAACACCTACGGCGTCGCCGAGCGAGTGTCGGGAAAGTGGAAGATGATCGATTGGGACACCGCGTTAATTGGGTGCGCTCAGAAACACCGCAATTCTGCGATCTTGGCTCTCATCATGAAGGACCTCGCAATGGCCTGTCCGGTGGGTTGGAACGAAAACGACTCTGCGACGTCGTGGCTTAGGCGCGCGCTTGCACGATGGCGATCACTTCGTCGCTGCGATAGCCCTGGCTGCGAGCAAAACGTAGGAGGTCATCAACGGCACCGAGAACGGCGCTTCGCTGTGGAGTCCCCACCACCCGTACGCCCCGTCCCCGGGTGAAGTCCAAGAGGCCTTCGTCACGCAAGATATGTAACGAACGGATCACCGTGTTCTTGTTCACGCCCAGGATGGCGGCCAAGTCAACCGCCGGAGGAAGTCGCTCACCTTGTTGCGCCTCGCCGTCGGCAATGGCGCGGCGAATCTCCGCGGCGACTTGCTCGTGCAGCGCGAGCGGTTCGGACTTATCCACTTCGAGTTTCTTCTTGATACCATCCATGCTAGTACTATAGAGATTGCCCAAGAGGGACCGTCAGTGACTGCCCGTGACTACGCGCTCATCGACTCCGACACGGTCGACACGATGCGCTGCACCGAAGGAATCGCCATGTCTTCGAGCGCGTCCGCCGCGGGCAGCGGAATGTGCGGCGTGGTGATGCGCACGATGGGGCCGTCGAGGTCGTAGAAGATCTCTTCAGAGACAATGGAGCTGAGCTCGCCACCCCAACCGCACAGACGAGGATTCTCTTCCACGGTGAACAGTCGACCCGTGGCCGAGACCTCGCGCAGGATCGTCGCGGTGTCGAGGGGCACGAGCGAGCGCACGTCGACAACCGTGCAGTTGATGCCAGCGGTAGCCAATTCTTCGGCGGCCTTGAGTGCCTTGGGCACCATGGCACCCAGCGCTACCAACGTGGCGTCGCTACCTTGGCGCAGCAACTTGGCGGTGCCCAGGGTGTCGACGATGTCCCCGTCGGGGACGTCCATCTTCGAAGCGTAGAGGGCTTTGGCCTCGAGGAAGATGACGGGATCGGGGTCGCGCACCGCGGCGGCCATCAGGCCGATCACGTCGAGTGCGTTCGAGGGCACCACGACCTTGAGACCCGGCACCATCATCGCCCAGTTCTCGACGCTCTGAGAGTGCTGCGCGCCAAAGCGCAGTCCCCCACCGTTGCCCGAACGGATCACCAGGGGGAACGTCACCTGACCATTGGTCATGTAGCGCGACTTGGCGATCTCGTTGACGACGATGTCCCAGCACACGGCAAAGAAGTCCGAGAACATGATCTCGGCGATCGGCTTGAGACCGGTCATCGCCGCACCCATGGCCGCGCCGAGGATGGCCTGCTCGGAGATCGGCGTATCACGTACGCGCAGCGGACCGAATTCCTCGAAGAGTCCGACGGTGCCCTTAAAGACGCCACCGGCGGCGCCGATGTCCTCACCAATGGCGAGCACCGTCTCGTCGCGACGCATCTCTTGGGCGATGCCTCGCGAGATTGCTTCACGGAAAGTTAATTGCGCCATGCGGAGCCTCCATCAGCCCAAACGTCCTTCATCAACAGGTCGGCACCCGGAATGGGGCCGGCCTTTGCTTCTTCGGTGGCCTGGTCGACCTGCGCCGCCACGGAAAGTTCAATCTCCACCAATTGCGCCTCCGTCGCTCCCTCGGCCAAGAGTCGAGCGTGGTACATCGGAATCGGGTCCTTGGCCATCCATTCGGCCACTTCGGCGTCGGGTCGGTACTTTCCCGGGTCGGCCCGCGAGTGCCCCCCGTGACGGTACGTCAGGGCCTCGATCAAGCTCGGGCCCTCGCCGGCGCGTGCACGGGTCATCGCCCTCTCCGCCACCTCGTAGACGGCGTCGACGTCGTTGCCGTCGACGATGATCGACTCGAGGCCGTAGGCGCTGGCGCGGTCCGCGGCCGGATTCGCGACGGCGGTGATCTCGGTGGTGCGGGTGTACTCCATCCAGAGATTGTTCTCACAGACGAAGACGACCGGTAGCTTCCAGATGGCCGCGAGGTTGAGCGCTTCGTGAAAGGCGCCGATGTTCGTCGAGCCGTCACCGAAGAAGCACACCGCGACTTGCTCGGTCCCGCGGTACTGCGCACTCCAGGCCGCGCCACAGGCGATCGGCAGGTGCGCACCGATGATGGCGTACGAACCCATGACGCCGTGCTCGACGCTCGTGAGGTGCATCGAGCCGCCCTTGCCGGCCATCAGGCCATTCGTGCGGCCCATGAGCTCGGCCAAGACCGGCGTCATGGGCACGCCGCGCGCGAGGGTGTGGGCGTGGCCGCGGTAGGTGGCGAAGGTGTAGTCGTCGGGGCGCATCGCGGCCGCGAAGCCCGCGGCGATGGCCTCTTGGCCGAGGGAAAGATGACTGGTGCCCTTGACGTAGTTCTCCAAGAACAAGTCGTAGGCGCGCGTCTCGAACTGACGCAGAGCCACCTGCATGCGGTAGAGCTCGAGCTTGGCGTTGAGGTCAAGGGCGGGGGCCGAGGCGGGGGCTGTCATCATCACTCCTAATACTTGTTGGCAATCATCAATTCTTGGGCAGGGAACTTCGACAGGATCGCCGGACCGGTCTCGGTGACGACAATCTCCTCTTCGATACGGGCGGCCGAGATGCCGTCGGTGGCCGGGCAGTACGTCTCGAGGGCGAAGACCATGCCGACCTTGAGTTCGATCGGATCGGCGATCGAGTTGAGGCGCGAGATGACGGGGCGCTCGTGAAGACCCAGTCCGAGCCCGTGCCCAAATTGCAGTCCAAAGGCGGCCATCTCGTTGGGGAAACCAAATTCCGTCGCCGCCGGCCACGCTGTGGCGATGACGTCGGTGCTCACCCCGGGCTTCACGAGGTCGATCGCGGTGTCCATCCATTCACGCGCCTTGGTATAGACGTCGCGCTGCACCGCGGTGGAGCTGCCCACCGACAAGGTGCGGTAGTAACACGTCCGGTACCCGTTATAGGAGTGGATGATGTCAAAGAATGCTTGGTCGCCCGGGCGGATGATGCGGTCGGTGAAGTTGTGAGGATGCGGGTTGCATCGTTCGCCCGAGACCGCGTTGATGGCTTCAACCTGGTCCGAACCCATCTCGTAGAGGCGCTTGTTGGCCAGTGCGACGATTTCGTTCTCACGCACGCCCGGCTTCAAGGCTTCGAAGATGTCCTGGTAGACCCCGTCGACCATGGCGGCGGCCTGGCTGAGCAGCATCACCTCGTCCTGGTTCTTGATGACGCGCGCGTCGAGCATCGTCTGTTGGGCGTCACGCACGTCCACGCCGGCCTTTTGCAGTTCAAAGAGGAACGGCAGTTCGACGATGTCCAAGCCAATCGGCTGATCCAGCACTCCGGCGTCGGCGAGCAGACCGACGATCTCCTTCACGGCTAATTCGAACAGCCCCGCGCGCGGTGCAATGGCGCCGCGTAGACCCAACATGCCCGCGCGGCAGTTGTCGGGTTCGAGCCAGGGGGCGAAGAGTTGATGGTGGCGTGCAGCCGAACCAAAGTCCCATATAATGGGCTCGCCTCCGCGGGTGAGGAGACAGTACCGGGTCATCTTGTCGCCCAGCGCTCCGCCGACCCAGGTGCTCGTGACGTAGCGGATGTTGTAGAAGTCAAAGAGCAGCAACGCTCCGAAATCGCTGTTCTCCAACACCTCGCGGGCGCGGGCCAGGCGATAGTTGCGCAGTCGATCAAAGTCAACGCGCATTTCGAAATCGACCCCCATGTGTCCGGGGGTGTTCATCACCGGTCCAAAACCCTCCATCAGCTCAACTCCCTAGTCCGTCATCGACGACGATGTTCTCCGCGACCAATTCCAGCCCCGCACCTCGAGCAGCCTCGAGCAAGAGAACTGCGAAGTCATCGGTGGCGTACCCGGCGCCGGCCGAGGCCTTCACCAGTTCGGTGCACAGCGCCGAGAGCGGCATCGGCACGTCGTACTCGTAGGCCGCGTGCATACCGAGGTCGAAGTCCTTGCGCAACAGCACCGGCGTGAAGGTCGGAGTGAAGTCGAGGTTGACGAACGCGGGAGTCTTGTAGCGAGTAAATCTTGAACCCATGACCGAATCGTTGAGGAAGTTCAGCCAGGCCGAGCGCTTGACGCCGCCCTTTTCGGCCAAGACGGTGATCTCGGCCATGGCCTGGGCCACGATGCCGAGCATCATGTTGTGACAGATCTTCACGAGGCGCGCGACCTCGTCGTCGCCGACGTACGTCACGCCCTTGCAGATTTGGTTCATGTAGGGTTCGACGATGTCAAAGGCGTCAGTCGTCCCCGAGACCGCCATGGTGAGTCCACCGGACTTGACGACCTTGGGGTTGCCGCTCACGGGGGCGGCCAGGAACTGCGTGCCGCGTGC
>PMTL01000192.1:255-24071 GCA_003168075.1 Acidimicrobiaceae bacterium | reverse complement strand
ACCGCGCGCATCGCCCGCGAGCACCAAATTCCCCTGCTCGGCATCTGCCTAGGGATGCAAGTCATGGTGATCGAATTCGCCCGTCACGTTCTCGGACTCGCCGACGCGCACTCCACGGAATTCTCCCTCACGACCGCTTCTCCCGTGATCGCCCTGATGCAGGAGCAAATGGACGTCACTGACTTGGGTGGAACTATGCGCTTGGGTGCGTGCCCGGCCATGCTCGCCGAAGGATCGCAGGTCGCCGGTCTGTACGGGGCCACGGTCGTGTCAGAGCGCCACCGTCATCGCTACGAGTTCAACTCACGCTTCGTCGAACAGTACGAGTCGGGTGGAATGCGCTGCTCGGGAACGTCGCCGGATGGTCGACTGGTTGAATTCGTGGAAATGCCCTCGCACCTCTTCTTCGTGGGTACCCAGGCCCACCCCGAGTTCAAGTCGCGCCCCGATCGACCCCATCCGCTTTTCCACGGGCTGATCGTCGCCGCTGGTGTCCGAGCCGAGGGGCGTGAGCCGCACATTCTCGATCCCAACACCGTCGCCGCCTCCTTGTGAGCGATTCGTTCTCCATTGTCGATCGTCACACCCTCCTGACGTCGTACATCTTCTCGATTGAGCGGCGCACGGTCGCCCATAACGGGAACAATTTCGACCGCGACGTTGCCGTTCACCCGGGTGCGGTCGCCATGGTCGCCATCAATGACCTCGACCAAGTCGGACTAGTGCGCCAATATCGCGCCTCCATCAACAAGGTTCTCTGGGAGATCCCGGCGGGCACCATCGACGCCTCCGACGATGACCCCCTCTTCACGGCGCAGCGTGAACTCCTCGAAGAACTGGGCGTCACGGCAAGTGAGTGGTCCGAAATCGCCGAGGTCTACGTTTCACCGGGCTGGACGACTCAGCTCATGCACATCTTTGTGGCGCGCGGACTGAGTTTCGAAGGTCGAACTCCCGACGGTCCCGAAGAAAGCGCTGCCGAGGTCGTGTGGTTAACACGCGACGAGGTGCGCGGTTTGCTGGACGCCGGTGACGTGAACGACGCTACGTTGACCATCGGACTTCGCCACTACCTCGGGGTCAATGCCGGCTCGTGACGCCCAGGTGGGTGAGTACGTGCAGTGGCTCACCGTTGAAAAGGGTCGCAGTCGCGCGACCATCGAGGCCTACGAGCGTGACATCTACGCTTTTCTCGCCTGGTGGGGAGGCGACCGGGCACTTGCCAGGGTCACCGGCAGGGACCTGGAGGCGTACCTCAACGAGTTGCGCGACACTCGCGCCGCGAGTTCCGTCGCGCGAGCGCTCTCCTCGCTGCGGGGCTGGTGGGGATTTCTCATTGAAGAAGGCCAGCTCAGTAGTGACCCCAGCGCCTACGTCACGCCGTCACGGCGCGCACGCACGCTCCCCAAGCCGCTACCCGAAGAAATCGTGGCACAACTCCTTGACGGGCTGCCGAGCGAGACGCCGGTCGATCTGCGCGACCGGGCGCTGCTCGAACTCCTCTACGGAACCGGCGCGCGCGTCTCAGAAGTCGTCGGACTCGAGATCCAGGACCTCGACTTCGACGAGGAGCTCATTCGCGTCACCGGAAAGGGCTCGAAACAACGCCTCGTCCCGATGGGTCGCACCCTCAAATCCGCACTCCGCGAGTACCTGGGCCCCGGAGGTCGCTCAGAATTCCCGCGACCTCGAGCCCACGCCCACGTCTTCGTCAATGTTCGCGGGGGAATCCTCTCACGACAGGGCATTGACCTGGTCATCTCCGCGCGGGCCCTCACCGCAGGAATCAGCCGATCGACGGTCAGCGCCCACGTCTTTCGCCACAGTTGCGCGACGCACATGCTCGCACACGGGGCCGATATTCGCGTGGTCCAGGAGTTGCTGGGCCACGCCTCGATTTCTACGACACAGATCTATACCGCAGTCTCGATAACCTCAATGCAACGTGCCTACACCAACGCCCATCCCCGGGCCCACGACTAGCGAGACGACGACGTGAACACTTTCTTCATCCTCCTGGCGATCATCCCGTCGATCGTGCTGCACGAAGTCAGCCACGGTTACGTCGCGTACCTGTGCGGCGACCCGACCGCTAAGAGCTCCCATCGACTCACTCTCAACCCCGTGCGCCATATCGACCCCTTCGGTACGCTGCTCTTGCCGTTCTTGCTGATCGTGAGCGGGCTGCCGCCCTTCGGGTGGGCCAAGCCCGTCCCGGTCAACATCGGACGACTACGCAAACCCCGTACCCAGTCGCTCTACGTCTCACTAGCGGGGCCCCTCACCAATATCATCCTCTCGGGCATCGCAGCTCTGTACATCCACTTCGCGGTTCGCCACGCCAGTTACGCGTCACTGACCAATGGCTATACGTTCTTTTACTTCATGGTGGACTTCGGAATCATCAATCTCATCCTGGCGGTGTTCAACTTGCTGCCCATTCCACCACTCGACGGATCGGCGATCATCGAACGCTTCGTGCCCGTGCGCCACCTGCCCAAGTACTACCAAATGCGCGCGAGGGCGCTGCCGTTCCTCTTCGTCGCCTTGATCCTGAACGCGCTGACCTTGCACGTGGGTACCTCGTGGCTGGAAAGCCTCGAGCAGTGGTGGTTCAACCTCGCGACGCGTTAGAGACCCATCGCCGCGGCGGCGCGGTGGTACAGCGGTCCGGCAACGTCGGCGGCCTTGTGCGCCCCGTGCGCGGCGAGTGCGCGCAGTGCTCCCTCGTCCGCGCGCAGTTCGCGGTAACGCTGCTGCATGGGCGCCAACGACTCAATAATCAGTTCCGAGAGATCCTTCTTCAAGTCGCCGTAGCGGGTGTAGCGCTCGGCCACCCGTGGGGGCGTCTCACCAGAGAAGCTCGCGAACATCTCGAGCAGGTTCGTCAGTCCGGGCTTGTTCTCCCAGTCCACGCGCACCTCGTTATCGGTGTCGGTGACGGCCTTTTTTATCTTCTTGTCGATCTCAGACGGTTCGTCGTTGAGGTAAATGAGCCCCAGGGGACTGGCGAGGGACTTGGACATCTTGCGGGTGGGTTCCTGGAGGTCCATCACTCGCGCCGACGCCGCCGGCTGCACGCCGACGGGCACGGTGAAAACGACACCAAAGCGATTATTGAAGCGCTCGGCGATCTGGCGGGTCAGTTCCAAGTGCTGGCGCTGGTCGTCGCCGACGGGTACCTGCTCGGCGGAGTACAGCAAGATGTCCCCCGCCATCAGCACGGGGTAGGTGAGCAACCCGACCCGGTATCCCTCCTGACGAGAGGATTTCTCCTTGAACTGGGTCATGCGAGAGAGTTCGCCGTACGTGGCGACGCACTCGAGTAGCCAGTTCATCTGCGCGTGGTAGGGGACCTGACTCTGGACGAACAGCGTGCACACCTCGGGGTCGAGCCCGGCCGCGAGCAACGACGCCAGGTAGTCCACCGTCTGCTCGCGTAGCTTCTCCGGCTCAATCTGCAGCGTCAGGGCGTGCAGGTCGACGATGCAGTAGTACGCGTCACGGTTCTGTGAGCTCACCCACTGACGAACCGCCCCGAGATAGTTGCCAATGTGCATGGAGCCCGAGGGCTGTATTCCCGAGAGAATGCGCATCCGTACATCGTAGGGGAGGTGGGGGACCGGCCAATGTTTACTAAGGTTGACCCGTGACCTACGTCGTGACGACGCCGTCTTTCAGCGGACCTATAGAAGTGCTACTGCAGTTGATCAGTAGTCACGACGTCGATATCCTCGATATCCCCCTGGGGCCTGTCGTCGACGCCTTCGTGGCGACCCTGCGCGACGAAAGTGTACCCCTCAACGTCGAAGAACTCTCGGAGTTCCTGCTCGTCGCGGCGATTCTATTGGAACTCAAGAGCCAACGACTGCTGCCCGGACGTGACGCCACCGAACCCGACGAGGAGTTCGTCGGCTGGGAGGAGCGCGATGTCTTGCTCGCTCGACTCCTGGAGCTGCGAACCTACGCCAGCCTGGCCGATTCCTTCGTGGGACTCTTCGAGCGTGCGGCGCGTTCATTCTCCCGCCTGCGCGGCATCGACGATGGTTTCGTCGTCCAGCCGCCCGACCTGCTGGCTGGCGTCACCACCGCACAGTTGGCGGCCGCCTATCTACGAGGCATCGAGGAAAAACCGGTACTGGTGGTGCGTCTCCATCACGTCACCGTGGACGCCGTCACCGTCGCCGAGACCGTGGTCACCCTGTCCCAACGCTTGCCGGCCATGGGGCGTATCTCCTTTCGCGATCTCACGGCTGATCTGGAGACTCGCATCGAGATCATCGTGCACTTCCTCGCGGTTCTCGAGCTCTGCAAGCTCGGGCACATTGAACTGGGCCAGGGAGGCACCTTTGGCGACGTACAGATCGAGTGGATCGACGCCCAGGCCCGTCTCGACCTAGAAAGGATCGACGCCTATGAGGGATGACGCCTCGCTCGAACAACGCCTCGAAGCTATGTTGACCGTGGCCCTGGAACCCATTTCCGCGGAGGAACTCGCCGACGTCGCCGAGGCCGATGCCACCGAGGTGGTCGCGGTACTACGGGAATTGCGGACGGAATTCGTGGTGCAAAAGCGGGGCTATCAACTCGCCGAGCTCGCCAGCGGCTGGGTGATGCAGTCCTCACCCGACGTCGCCCAGTGGGTGACGCGCTTCGCGAATCGCGACGTGTCGCATCGTCTCAGCTCGGCGGCGCTGGAAACCCTCGCCATCATCGCCTACCGCCAACCGATCTCGCGCGCGCAGATCACGGCACTTCGAGGGGTCAACGTTGACGGTGTCGTGCGCCTCCTCGAACAACGTGGCTATATCGAAGAAATCGGGCGCGCGCCAGGACCAGGCCAGTCAATCCTCTACGGTACGACCGAATTGTTCTTGGACCGCATGGGCTTGGCCTCGCTCGGAGACTTGCCGCCCATTGAAGACTTCCTCGTGCCGCTCGAAACTGCCGAAGCCCTCGTCGCCGAGATGTCCTTGGTGGGCGACGACTTCGACGGAGTGTAGATGGACGAGGGCGAGCGCTTGCAGAAAACCCTGGCGCGCGCCGGCTACGGCTCGCGGCGAGCGTGCGAGATTTTGATCAGCGAAGGCCGCGTGACGATTGACGGACGGGTCGCCGAACTCGGCAACCGGGTGGACCCCGAGACCCAGATGATTTGCGTCGACGGCTCCATGGCGCCCGTCGCTCAGAGCAAGGTCTATTTCCTCCTCAATAAGCCCACCGGAATCGTCACGACTGCCTCGGATCCTCAGGGCCGACCAACGGTGCTCTCCCTGGTCTCCTCGAGTGCCCGGATTTTTCCGGTGGGTCGCCTCGACATGAACACCGAGGGGCTGATCATTTTGACCAACGACGGTCGACTGGCTCACTTGCTCACCCATCCCAGTTCCGGCATCGCCAAGGAGTACCTGGTGCGCGTCGAAGGCGACCCCTCGCCCGGCGCGATTCGCCGCCTGCGTGACGGCGTAGAACTCGACGATGGCCGCACCAGCCCCGCCCAGGTCAGTCGGGTCTCGGAGGGATTGTTGCGGATTGTGATCCACGAGGGACGAAATCGCCAGGTACGGCGCATGTGCGCCGCCGTCGGTCACGAAGTCACTCGCCTGGTGCGTACCCGCATTGGCCCGGTGCAGGATCCGACATTGAGTCCGGGATCGTCGCGACAGTTGAGTCTGGGAGAGGTGCGTCGTCTGATGGAGGCGGTTGGATTGTCCGACGACATCGCATCTACGATGCCGTCATGACAAATTTGCTGGTCCGCGCGGTACGCGGCGCGACGACGGTCGAAAGCGACGACGCTGAGGAGATCGCGGTGGCGACGAGGGAGTTGCTGACGAGAATGCTCCAGGCCAACGACATCGATCTCGAGAACATCATCAGTGTGTTTTTCACGACGAGCCCCGACCTCACGGCATCGTTTCCAGCGGCCGCAGCACGGGGAATCGGTTTTCACACCGTGCCGCTCATCTGCGCCAGTGAGATCAACGTTCCCGGCGCCAAGAGCCATTGCATTCGCGTCATGCTGCACGCCTATTGTTCGCGTAGCCGCGCCGACATCCGCCACGTGTACTTGCGCGACGCCCAGAACCTTCGAGATGACCTCCGTTAAGCGCGCCCACGTCGTGGGTCTGGGCCTCATCGGGGCGTCGCTCTGCCTGGCGTTGGGTGAGGCGGGCTGGGACGTCACCGGCGACGACCTCGACGCCGACGTCGTCGAGGTGGCGCTGAGCACGAAGATTGTTGGCGCCCGCGAACTCGAGCAGTCAGTGGACCTCGTGGCGATTTGCACCCCCGCCGGCGTCGTCGCGGACGTCGCGCGGCAGTACCTGGAGCGACTCGACAATCCAGCCGTCATCGTCACCGACGTGGCGGGCGTCAAGGGTGCCATCGTGCGCGACGTCAGCGATCCGCGCTTTCTTGGTGGCCATCCAATGGCCGGCTCTGAACTTCGTGGCCTCCGGGGTGCACGCGCAGATCTGTTCCAGGGCTGCACGTGGGTCTTGACACCCACTGCGAGTACCCCCGCGGACGTGTACACACGACTACACAGTTACCTGCGCGAGATTGGCGCCAATGTCGTGGCGGTGTCCCCCGCCGACCACGATCGTCTGGTGGCCCTGGCCAGCCACGTTCCGCACTTGCTCGCCGGCGCGCTGATGAACCAAGCGGCCGAGGCCGCCCGTGAAGACGCCGTCTTATTGCAACTCGCCGCCGGAGGATTTCGCGACATGACGCGCATCGCAGCGGGCGACCCCGCCATCTGGCCCGATATTCTCTTTGAGAACCGTGAGGCCGTCTCGAGCACCCTGTTGGACCTCGAGGAGCGACTGGCGTCGCTACGTGATGCTCTCGAGGACCGCGACCGTCCGGCGCTCGAAGACAGTCTCACCAGTGCCGCAGTGGCCCGGCGCCAACTCCCCGGACGAGCCCTCAACTCTGACGACATGGCGTACTTGCGCGTCTTGGTGGCTGACCGCCCCGGGTCGCTCGCCCGGGTGACGATGACCGCCTCGGAGATGCTCGTCAACATCTACGACATCGAGATCGCCCACGCCATCGAAGGCAACAAGGGAACGCTGCTACTGGCCGTCGACGAACAGCAAGCGGAACGTTTCATGGACGCATTGCGTGCGGCGGATTTCGGGGTGGTCCGAGAGAGATGATGCGTCGCGTCGAGCCCTACGCCAACCTCGCCGGTTCCGTTCGGGTTCCCGGTGACAAGAGCGCCTCACACCGAGCGGTGATGCTGAGCGCGCTGGCCTCCGGGACGAGCACCATCGAGGGCCTCTCTCCCGGTCTCGACGTTGTGGCGAGCTCGCACATCATGATCCAACTCGGGGCTACTCGCCACGACGACGGCACCACCGTGATCATCACGGGTCCCGCCCAGGGACATCGAGCGAGTCACCAGCCCCTGCGGTGTGCCAACTCCGGCACGACCATCCGACTCGTGAGCGGCATCGGCAGCTCACTCGAGGGTCACCATCGTCTGGTGGGTGACTCTTCGCTGTCGCGCCGTCCGATGGACCGAGTCGCGGTCCCGCTGGGGTTGATGGGTTCGAAGGTGACGGGGGAGGGAATCCGAGTGACGCCGCCCCTCGACATCGTCGGTTCGAGTCACCTGAACGGCATCGACTACCACGTACCCACGTCGAGCGCCCAAGTCAAGTCAGCGATTTTGCTGGCGGGACTGCACGCCACGGGAGCGTCGACCGTACACGAGGCGCTGCGCACTCGCACGACCACCGAGGACATGTTGCGACTGGCCGGCGTCACCATCCAGAGCGAGGACGTGGACGTGGGTCGGCGCGTGACGCTGTCGCCGGGTCGCCCGAGCGCCCGAGCGTGGACGGTACCCGCCGATCCGTCGCAAGCAGCGTTCTTTTGCGTGCTCGGACTGCTCCACTCGCACGCCGACGTCGAAGTGGTCGACGTGGAGAACTCACCCGAGCGCATTGGCTTCGTTCACGTGCTCGAACGCATGGGCGCGGACCTCGTGCAACGCCCTGGTGCCTCGGGCGTGACCTTACGGGCACGCAGTTCCAGTCTGCAGGCGACCGAGATTCACGCCGGCGAGATCCCCTCAGTGGACGAGGCACCGATACTCACTGTCGCGGCCGCGGCTGCTCAGGGCGTGAGCGCTTTTCGCGACATGGGCGAGTTGCGTCTCAAGGAGTCCGACCGTTTCGAAGGCTCCATGGCCCTCGCGCGCCTGCTGGGTTGCAACGTCTGGAGCGAGGGCGACGATTTCTTCGTCGAAGGTCTGGGCAGTGCTGCGGCCTTTCTTCCGTTCGCCATCCACGCGAGCCTCGATCACCGCATCGTCATGTCCAGCGCCGTCGCGGGCGCGGCCGGACAGGGCTGCGACATTGACGGATCGGACACGGTGTCCTCGAGCTACCCCGGATTCTTCGACGACCTCGCGAGCCTGCGGTGACTGACGACATCATCGCCATTGATGGGCCGGCCGGATCGGGCAAGTCCAGCGTCGCTCGGCTCCTCGCCGACCGACTCGGCTGGTCTGTCCTGGACACCGGAGCAATGTACCGGGCGGTCACCAGCGAAGCGCTGCACCTGGGTCTTGCTCCCGACGACACTGGCGCCGTCGCTCGCGTGGCCCAGCGCTCTCTCATCGAGACCCGTCCACGCGTCTCGATCAACGGCCGTGACGTCCACGACGAGATCCGTAGCGACGTCGTGAACGTGGCCGTCTCGGTCGTCGCCGCCAATCCGGCGGTCCGCGCGGCAATGGTGCAGCGCCAGCGAGCCATCGCCGCTGATGAACCCGGTGGACTCGTCGTCGAGGGCCGTGACATCACGACGGTGGTCTTTCCCCACGCTCGGGTCAAGGTGTATCTCACCGCGTCACTGGACGAACGCGCGCGTCGGCGCGGCGAGGAGGGCGGCGAATCCGTGGCCCGACGCGACCACGCCGATTCCTCACGCGAGACGTCTCCGCTGCGCCAAGCCGAGGACGCCATAGCGTTGGACACGACCGGGCTGAGTGTTGATCAAGTCGTAGAGGAGATTGTTCGATGTCTCAAGAACACCACCTCCGACTAAATCCCAAGAAGACAATCTTTTACAGGTTCATTGCGGTGATCATGCGCAGTCTCGCCCGGCTCTTCTTTCGTCCGACCGTCCGCGGTCGCGAGAACATCCCCTTGACGGGACCGGTGTTAATCGCTCCCATTCACCGCTCCAATCTCGACTTCGCTTTCACCCTCTTCATGACCAAACGCAAAGTCTTTTTCATGGCCAAGGACTCACTCTTTCACGTTCCCGTGCTGGGCACGGCCATGACCCAGTTAGGGGCCTTTCCGGTCAAGCGTGGCAACGCGGACCGTGAGGCCATGCGCTCCTCTGAAGAGGTGCTCAACGCCGGACACGCCCTCGTCCTCTTTCCCGAAGGAACGCGTAAGCACGGCCGCGACGTTGAGCCCCTGCACGACGGGGCGATGTTCATCGCCGCGCGCACTGGCGCCATCGTGGTGCCCGTGGGCATCTCCGGCACGGACCGGGCCCTGCCCGACGGAGCGAAATTTCCCCGCCCGCTGAAGATCCACGTCGTCGTCGGCGCGCCGATTACTCCCCCCGAGCACGACCAACGACCGTCACGATCGGCGATCGCCAAGAAAACTGAGGAACTGCGACGTGCCCTCGAGGCGACGTATCAGGCCAGCCTCACGGACTGAGCTAGAAATTCTTTTCTTCCTCGTCGATCATCGCTCGATACCGGGTCGGCACCAAGGTTTGTGGCCGACCGGCATAGGCCGGGGAGAAGTACGGGAATAGGCAACTGAGGTCGACGGCGATAATCATCTTCTGCGACAAGGGAAAGTGAGCGTAGTACGCCTCCGGCAACATTCCCGATCAGTAGCGGAGCCACATCGACACGAAGAGTGACGCGAACCCGAAGCACATTACTGACGCCAGGCAGGGCGCCGGCGCGACGCCACCCAATGCGTTGACCTTGAGTCGAGGGACGGGGTCCGCGCCGGGCCACGCCTTTTTCCCCGAGTACCCACGACGCGATCACCAGCGGCTCGCGGCCGTCAACGCTGCCAGGAGGAGCAGTCCAAAGTTCCGAAAGGCATTCGCGCTGGCCAACATCTCGGTGCTACCAGCGAACTCACCCTTACTGACAGCGACTTAGCGCCCGAAAGGATGAAGCGAAGCGCTCAGCGTTCGCGCCACCAGGTGCCAAACACCACGCGGGCGTAGCGGAAACCGAAGAGCCAGTTCTTGCCCTTCTTCGTGGTGCCTGACGCGCGCGGGTACCAGACGGTCGGCACTTCGGCGGGACGCCAGCCACGTTTCAGGCAGACGATGAGCAGTTCCGCGGTCTGGTACTGACTCTGCTGAAGGCGGTCAATGACGTCGGCGAGCATCGTGACGCGAAGACCCCGGTAGCCAGTCGAGGTATCGGTCAACTTGGCGCCGACCATGCGGTTCATGACAATGGAAAAGAAACGCACGCCAGTCTTGCGCATGGTGTCAGAGGTCTTGTCCTCGCCGAGCACGCGGCTGGTCAAGACGAAGTCGGCGGTGTCATTGATGAGGGGAGCGAGCAGGTTAGGCATCTCGGCCGGGTCGTTCTGACCGTCGGCGTCGAGGGTGACGGCGTACTTCACGCCGTGGTCGATGCAGTAGCGGTACGTCACCTGTAGTGCGACGCCGTGACCCAAGTTGACGGGGAACTCGATGACAACGACCCCGGGGAACGAGCGCGCCACTTCCGCGGTGCGGTCCGTGCCGCCGTCGACCACGACCAACGTGGTGTAGGGCTTGCCATCAATGGTGGCGGGCATCTTCTCGAGGACGCCACCGATGTTGAGTTCTTCTTCGTAGGCGCAAATGGAGGCCACAATCTCTTCGGGCTGAAAGCCCGGAAGTTCGGCCTCGAGGCGATCCAGGGACTCCTTGATCGCGAACTTACGCAAATTTGTAATACGAATCTTCTCTAAATCCACGTTCGACATCGAGATCCTTTAGTTGAACACCGACAGCGCCCGCATCGCGGAGAGGTCAGTGCGAGATGAGGGCTCAGCTCCGTGGTGACCACGCGAAGATCGCGGCACACGGACATTTAAAATCGCGGCACACGGACATTTAAATTCACCGTAAGATTCTAGCAAATGGGGCTATCTATCTCGCCGAAGCCGCACCCACCCCGGCGGATCAGCTCGTCGCACGCTAGGACGTTGGCGAAAGGACCTGGGCCGCGGTGAACTCCCGGTCAATCTGTCCGTCGAAGGTGCTGGGACTTGGCGCGCCGAGTCCCATGTTGAGTACGGCACACAGGGCCCGCAGAATCTCTCGTAGCTCCGGCGGGGGAGGGAAGTACTCATCTTCGGTCGTGAAATCGAAGATGTCGACGCCATCGCGAGCGTCGAGGAAGTCGAGTACTTCTGAGACCAACGATTCGGGCGCTGAGGCGCCCGCCGTCACCACAACGACACCGTCGAGGTCACCGGGAAGTTCCCCCACGCCATCGACCCGCAGCACTCGCGGGCTACCCATCGAACGCGCGACGTCGCCCAGAGCCACGGTATTGGAAGAATTCGCTGATCCAATA
Organism: Acidimicrobiaceae bacterium; assembly: GCA_003168075.1. Taxonomy (GTDB): domain Bacteria; phylum Actinomycetota; class Acidimicrobiia; order Acidimicrobiales; family RAAP-2; genus RAAP-2. The sequence goes on along the minus strand of PMTL01000192.1, from coordinate 12,493 downwards.
ACCACCACGGCGTCAGCCGAGGAGGCGATAGCTCGCAGTGCACCTTGACGGTTCGTGGTGGCAAAACACAGGTCACTGCGATTGGGCATCCAGATATCGGGAATCGTCGAGATGGCGTACTCACGCAAGTGCGACCACTCGCCCTCACTCAACGTGGTCTGAGAGAGAAGCGCGAAGGGACCGGGACGCTGGGCGGCGCGGTCGATGTCGTCTATCGACTGGATGAGCTCGACCGCTTCGGGCGCCACGGCCATCGTTCCGACCGCCTCCTCGTGGCCTTCGTGGCCCACGTAGAGCACCGTGTAGCCCTTGCGCGCACGGACTTTGAGTTCGTAGTGCACCTTGGTGACGAGCGGACACACGGCGTCGATCACCGCTCCGCCCGACGCGCGGGCGGCTGCAATGACGTTGGGCGGTGATCCGTGGGCGCTGAGCATCAGGGGAGCCCCCAGGGGGACCTCGGCCACGTCGTCCACGAAGACAACACCTAGGGAGCGGAAGTGGTTCACGACCACCTGGTTGTGGACGATCTCGTTGTAACAAAAGACCGGTGGATCAAAGACCCGCGTCATCCAGTCGAGGGCCTTGATGGCCTTTTCTACCCCGGCGCAGAACCCGCGCGGCGACGCCAGAACAACCCGATCGACACTCACGTAGTGCATTCTAGTTTGCCCGTCGGTTGCATCGTCCTAGGCTGTCGTCGTGTCGGGTGTCCGTATTTCCTCCATTTCAGCCTCTTCGCCCGCCACCGGGACCGATATCGAGGTCGGTGACGAGCTCGTGTCGGTCAACGGCCGCGAACCCACCGACATCATCGAGTACCAACAATTGATTGACGGCAATGTCGTCGCCCTCGTCCTCCAGCGCGAGGGACGTGCACTGCGCCACAAGGTCACGATCAACAAGGAGGTCGGCCAGCCCCTCGGGCTCTCGATCGATTCGGCGGTCTTTGACCGTATTCGCACCTGTGACAATCACTGCACGTTTTGTTTCATCTACCAGTTGCCCAAGGGCATGCGCCGCTCGCTCTACGTCAAGGACGACGACTTTCGACTCTCATTCTTGTACGGCAATTACACGACGTTGACGCGTTTCACCGAGTTCGACCTTGAGCGCGTGATCGACGAGAAGCTCTCCCCGCTCTACGTCTCGATCCACTCAACGAACCCCGAACTGCGCGCCGAGATGTTGCGAAACCCTCGCGGCGCCACGAGTCTTCGTTGGCTACGCGAACTCCTAAAGGCTGGCATTGAGGTGCACGCCCAGGTCGTAGTGTGCCCCGGCGTGAACGACGGCGCCGAGCTCGAACGCACCTTGCAGGACGTCGTCACGCTCTACCCCGAACTCGTCACCATCGCCCTCGTGCCGGTGGGAGTGAGCGACTTCACCCTCGAAGAGACCATGCGCTCTCACACCCCCGAGGAAGCGCGCTCCGTCATCGAAATGGCCGACAAGTTTCAGCACCTTACCGCCGAACTCTTTGGTCGGGTGAGCGTCTACGCCTCCGACGAGTTCTACCTCGTCGCCGGGCGCCAACCGCAGCCCGCCGGCAGCTTCGAATCGCTCGACCAGGCCGAGAACGGCATTGGACTCGTGGCGGCGTTCCTCGAGAGTTTCGACGGTCACGCGGAGATGGACAAACTCGGCACCGGCTTCTTTCAGTCCGTCGATGGCGCCCCCGCCCTGGGCTATCGCGCCCCGCGCGCCGACGCCAGCGATGAGCGCGGTGTCGGCGGTGACGTCGCCCTATTGACCGGTGAGTACGCGGCACCGATACTTCGCCAACTTCTCGACCAGAATGATTTCGCCGATATCGGTGTTCTCACGGTCGAGAACCGCTACTTCGGCGGCAACATCAAAGTCGCCGGGCTGATGACGGGAGCCGACCTCCAGCGCGTCCTCGTCGACGTGCCCGCGGCCACGACGTGTTTGTTGCCCGACGTGTGCCTGTCCGAGGGTCGATTCCTCGACGGACTCGGCGTCGAGGACCTACCTCGCCCCGTCAACATTGTTCGCACCACTGGTCAGGATCTCCGCAGCGTCTTAGAGGGTGTGCGCTCAAAAAAACTGGTGCATTCATGAAGAAACCCCAAGTGGTCATCGTCGGGCGTCCCAACGTCGGCAAGAGTGCTCTCGTGAATCGCCTCGCCGCCAAGCGTGTCGCGGTCGTCGAAGAGCACCGCGGCGTCACACGCGACCGAAAGGCCGTCGAAGTGGAGTGGACCGGCGTCGCCTTTGACGTCGTCGACACCGGTGGTTGGCTCGAAGCCGGCGACGTCCTCGAAGAGAAAGTCTCCCAACAGGCCGAGGCGGCGCTCGCCGAAGCCGACCTGGTCCTGCTGGTCGTGGACGTCACGACCGGAATGGTCGACGAGGACACGCACGCCGCGCGGTGGGCCCTGCGTTCGAGGCGTCCGGTGCTCCTGGTCGTCAACAAGGTCGACGATACGTTGCACGAGGCCAGTAGTTGGGAATTCCTGAGCCTCGGCGCCGGCGATCCGTACTGCGTGAGTGCTCTTCACGGTCGCGGCGCGGGTGATCTGTTGGACGAGATCGTGGCGCGCCTGGGCGACCTGGTCTCCGAAGACCTCATGGACAACATCGAAGAGGACGGTGCCCTGCGCGTCGCCATCGTGGGCCGACCCAACGTGGGCAAATCCACACTCTTCAACCAGCTCATCGGCGAGGAGCGCTCGGTCGTGCACGACATGCCCGGCACGACGCGCGACGCCATCGATACCATCGTCGAGACCGACATGGGCCTCATCCGCTTCATCGACACCGCCGGCATGCGCCGGCGCGCCAAGACCGAAGCCGGACTCGAAACCTACGCCGTGTTGCGTAGCCTCGACGCGCTGGACCGCGCCGACATCGCGGTATTGGTGATCGACGCCACCGTGGGCGCCACGGGACAGGACCAGCGTCTCGCCGAGCGGATCTCGGCGGCGGGCTGTCCGTCTCTGGTGGTGCTCAATAAGTGGGAACTCGTTCCCACTGAAGAACGCGACCACGTTCTCGCCACGGTGGGCGACAAGCTCGCGTTCTTGGGCGACGCACCGGTGATGAAGACGACGGCGATCTCGGGCAAGGGCGTGCACCGTATCTTGCCGGCATTGACGATCGCCGCCGCCGACTACGTCAAACGCGTACCCACGGGGGCTCTCAATCGCGCGATTCGTGATCTGCAAGTCAAGCAACCCGCCCCCACTGGCAAGATTCGCTACGCGGTGCAGGGTGCCACCGAGCCACCGACCTTCACGCTGTTCGTGGCGGGAAAACTGCCCTCCACGTACCTACGCTACGTGGAGCGGTCCTTACGCGAACGATTCGAACTGGGTTCGACACCGGTGAGAGTACGCGTTCGAGTCGAATAGTGGCGAAGTGGTGCACCACCTGTGACCGTCCCGTCGAGGGCGAGACCTGCGAGGTCTGCGGCCAGTCAGTGCAAGAACCCACCCGCGAGCCAATGCCCTGGCGGTGGCGTTTCTTCATCGTGGTCACCATCATCTATCTCATCTGGCGTCTCTATCAGTTAATTTCGTGGTTGAGCCACTAGGAGGCTGACGTGCCAATTTATGCGCTGGGTGACCGCGTCCCCGACATCCATCCCGAGGCTTTCGTGCACCCCGACGCCGTGGTGATCGGCGACGTGCGCATCGGTGCCGAGTCGTCCGTCTGGCCCGGGGCGGTACTGCGCGGCGACTACGGCACGGTCATCATCGGCGAGCGCACCTCCATCCAAGACGGGTCGGTCGTGCACGCCGTGGCGGACTTTCCGACGATCATCGGTAGTGACTGTGTCGTCGGGCATATTGCTCACCTGGAGGGCTGCGTCGTACACGACCGCAGCCTGATCGGCAGTGGATCGGTCGTGCTGCACGAAGTGGTGATCGGCAGTGGGTCGACCGTGGCGGCGGGTGCGGTGGTACGCAACCGAACGCACGTGCCGGCCAATTCTCTCGTCGTCGGCGTGCCGGGCCAAGTCCGACCCGACGCCAGCTCCGAAGAAACGATTGTGGCCAACGCCGCGCAGTACGTGGCCAACGCCGCACTCTACCGCCGCGAACTGCGCGTCCTCTAGGAGTTTGAGATCTCGACGAGGCGTGCCAGGGCCGTCGCGGCGTGTCCGCTGACGACGCTCTCGAAGGCCTGGGTGAAGCCGTCCTCCAAGGACGACGCACGTCCCGCCACCATCAACGCAAGGCCGGCGTTAGCGCACACGACGTCCATAACCGGACCGGGCGTGCCCTCGAGGAATCGTCGTACCACGGCCACGTTGTGCGAGGTATCACCACCACGAATCGCGCTCGCGTGATGGTGCAGTCCGAGAATTTCACCGGCGTCGATTTCGCTCACGTGCACGCCCTCGGGTGTCACGACGTGCAGCGAGGACGTCGTGCCGAGCGAGAGTTCGTCGAGGCCGTCATGTCCGTGCACCAGCACCGCGTGAGTGACGTCGTGGGCATGGACGACCGCGGCCATCGCGTCCAGCAGGTGAGCCTGAGCGACACCGATCAAACTGCGCTTCACCCGGGCCGGATTGGCGAGGGGACCCAGGACGTTGAAAATCGTGCGAAAGCCGAGCGCGCGGCGAATAGGCGTGAGGTTCGCGAGCGCGTGGTGGTACGTCGGCGCGAACAGGAAGGCGATGCGCGCCTCGCGCAGAGACGTCGAGATGATCTCGGGCGTGACGTCGAGACGTACCCCCAGGGCCTCGAGCACATCGGCTGAACCAACGGACGATGACGCCGCGCGATTACCGTGTTTGGCCACCGGCACACCGCAGCCGGCCACCGCCAACGACGCCATGGTCGAGACGTTGACGGTGTGCAGTTGGTCGCCTCCGGTGCCGACGATATCGATTGCTTCGGAGGTGACGCTGAGTGTCGTCGCCGCATCGAGCATCGCGTCGACGAAGCCGGTCATCTCGGACACCGTTTCGCCCTTGCAGGTGAGCGCGGTCAGAAAGCCCGCGATGAGTACGGCGTCCACTCGGCCAGCGAGGATCTCGGCCAGGGCATCGCGGGCGTCGTCGCGCTCGAGGTCGATCCCGTGAATGAGGGGTTGGAGCACGTCATGGGCGAAGGAGTTCGACACTCTCTACCTCTCGTTGAAGTTGCAGAACAAAGTACTCGGGTCCGCCCATGGTCCCGACAACTACGATTCAGAGATGGCCAGCACGTATTTGGACTCGATTGAAGTCTTTCATCGAGAGCGCGCCGCCAGTGACCCGAGGGACTGGCGCGAGCGCCGAGACCACGTTCGAAATAACGGACCGCGCCTCGAGACGGCCCTGTCACGTGACGGCGGCACCTTCGTGAAGGTAATCGCCGAGGTCAAGCGGCGCTCACCCTCGAAGGGCTGGCTGGGCCAGCACCTCGACGCCGCGGGCCTGGCCCGCGACTACGTCGCCGGGGGAGCGAGTGCGATTTCGGTGCTGACCGACGAACCGCACTTCGCTGGCTCACGCGCGGACCTCGAAGCCGCGGCCAGTGCCGTCAACGTGCCGGTGCTACGCAAGGACTTCACGGTCAGCGAGAACGACGTGCTCGACGCCGCCGAGATGGGAGCCAGTGCAGTGTTGCTCATCGCGGCGATTCTCGAGGCCGACGAGCTGGCGCGCTACGTCGCCCTGGCGCTGGAGGTAGGACTCAGCGCCCTGGTAGAGGTCCACGACGCCCGCGAGGCCCAAGCTGCACTGGCGAGCGGTGCGCGGATCATCGGCGTGAACCAGCGAGACCTGCACACCTTCAAGGTCGATGCTGAACACGCGGCGACGGTGATCGCCGACTTGCCCGGCGATATCATCCGGGTGGCCGAGTCGGGTTTTCGCACTCGCTCCGACGTCGAGCGAGCGGCGCAAGCGGGTTTTGACGCCGTTCTCGTCGGCGAAGTTTTCGTCGCTTCTGATAATCCCTCAGAATTGGTGAGCGACTTCGCGACAGTGCGAGTGAGACCTCGTGACTGACGTAGTGGTACCGCAGATCAAGATCTGCGGCGTGACGTCACTTCGCGACGCTCAGTTGGTCCTTGACGCGGGCGCCGACGCATTGGGTCTCATCTACGCATCCTCGGTTCGTCAAGTAGTGGGGGATATCGCGGGCGACATCGTCGAGCGCTACGGGCATCAACTCTGGTGCATCGGCGTGTTTCGCCATCAAGAGAACCACGAGATTCTTCGCCTAGTCGATCGCGATCGACTAAAAATCGTCCAACTCCACGACCGCGCGGACGTTGAGCTCCTGGAGGCCCTTGGTTCACGTGGTGTCACGGTGATTCGCGCCGTGTCGGCGATCCAACCGGAGCTCAGTGTGCACGAGAGTGCCGCGGTCGTGGCGGTGATTGTGGACAGTCCTTCACCGGGTAGTGGGGTCGCCAACGACTGGTCAGTCGTGCGATCACTTCACTTCGAGGTTCCCGTCCTCGTGGCGGGCGGGCTCACCCCCGACACGGTGGCTGGCGTCATCACGGCAACTTCTTGCTGGGGCGTCGACGTCGTATCGGGCGTCGAACTCTCTCACGGCGTCAAGGACCCCGCCAAGGTCACTAGTTTCGTATCACGGGCCCGAGCGGCTCTGACGCAGAAAGGCGTGCAGTGAGCCAACCACCCGTCTTCATGGGGGCCCCCTCCTCAACCGGACGCTTCGGCGACTTCGGCGGCCGCTTCGTCCCCGAAGCCCTCATGCCGGCCTGCCTCGAACTCGAGGCCGCCTTCATCGACGCCTGGTCCGACCCGGTGTTCATTGACGAGTACCACTCGGTGCTGCACGAGTTCGCTGGACGTTCCACACCGGTGACCTACCTCGGGCGATTCTCGAAACTCTTCGGCGTTGAGGTCTACGCCAAACGAGAGGACCTGGCCCACACCGGCTCACACAAGATCAACAACGTCGTCGGTCAGACGCTGCTCACGCGTCGCATGGGCAAGACCCGCGTCATCGCCGAGACCGGTGCGGGCCAGCACGGTGTCGCCACCGCCACCGCGGCCGCACGTCTGGGACTGGCCTGCACCGTCTACATGGGCGAACTCGACACCCATCGCCAGGAGCTCAACGTCTTTCGCATGGAACTCCTGGGTTCCACGGTCGTACCGGTGACCTCGGGGTCAAAGACGTTGAAGGACGCCGTCAACGAAGCCATGCGCGAGTGGGTGTCCTGCGTCGAGGACACGCACTACTGCCTGGGGTCGGTGATGGGACCGCACCCGTTCCCCTGGATGGTGCGTGAGTTTCAGAGCATTATCGGACGCGAGGCCGAAGAGCAACTCACCGCGCGCGGCGTAGGGGTTCCCGACGTCGTGGTGGCGTGCGTGGGCGGCGGATCGAATGCGGCGGGCATCTTTGCGGGCTTCGCCAACTCGAGCGCTCGACTTGTGGGCGTCGAAGCGGCCGGTGGAGCGGCCGTCTCCAACGGCTCACCGGGCGTCTTACACGGAATGAAATCGATGCTCATCCAGAGCGAGCACGGACAGATCGAAGAAGCACATTCGATTTCGGCGGGTCTCGACTACCCGGGTATTGGACCCGAGCACGCCTTTCTCGCCGCGAGTGGCCGAGCCGAGTACGTGGGCATCGGTGACGAGGACGTCCTCGTGGCCCTGCAGACACTGTCGCAACTCGAAGGCATCATTCCCGCGCTCGAGTCGGCACACGCAGTGGCGTGGATCATGCAGGAGGCCGGTAAGGCAATTCCTCGCGGATCGACGGTGCTCCTCAATCTCTCGGGTCGCGGAGACAAGGACGTGGCCCAAGTCCTCGACATTCTCCGAGGTCGCGAGTGAAGAGCCTGGAAGTCACGCTTCGCGCGCTGCGCGAGTCGGGCCGAAAGGCCCTCGTGCCGTATTTCATGGCCGGCGTCACCCCGAACTGGACCCAACACGTCGCCGCCGCGGTGCACGGGGGAGCGGACGCCGTAGAGGTCGGCATTCCCTTCTCGGACCCCATGATGGACGGTGTCATCATCCAAAAGGCCGCGGAACTTTCTCTCGCGGCGGGCACGACAATTGATTCAATCTGCGCCGAACTCGCCGCTAGTGACCTCGGAGCCCCGCTGATAGTGATGACCTACTACAACCTGTTTCACCACTACGGACTTCGCCGGGCGAGCGGGCGGCTCGCCCAAAGCGGCGTCTCTGGTGCGATCGTGCCGGACCTCACCCTGGAGGAATCTGAGGAATGGCGCGCCGCGTGCGACGAGAATGACATTGCCACCATCTTCTTGGTCGCCCCTTCGACGACCCCCGAACGCTTCGCCCGACTCGCCCGCGCCACCGAAGGCTTTTGCTACGCCTCGGCGCGCATGGCCGTCACCGGACGCGCCCAGGGGGCGGGAGACGCCACGAGAGTCGTCGACGCCGTACGAGCCACCTCTGACGTACCAACGTACGTGGGTATCGGCATCTCGAGCCCCGAACAGGCCCGCGACGCCACCGAGCATTCCGACGGCGTCATCGTCGGCTCTGCGCTGGTGGACACCATCCTCACCGGGGCGAGTCCCGCCGACACTGAGGTCTTCATCGCGTCCTTTCGACGGGCGATCGACAAATAATCTCTGGTCGGTAGGGAAAATTCTCACTACTTGTGCACAATTTCACAAGTAGTTGCAGCCCAAATATGGTGATTTTCTCCTTGCAGTGAACTAAGCCGTCTATGGGCCGACATCTCGTTTGTCCAACTTAAAACCTTTGGGGGGAAATTATGGCCGATGAAAAGGTGGCGGATCCGGGGCCGTTAGGGCTCGCGGGATTCGCAATGACCACGTTCTGCCTCAGCACGGCGAACGCTGGACTATGGAAGGGCGCGGGTGTGGCCTCAGCGTTGTCGCTGGCATTCTTCTACGGTGGCATTGCGCAGCTTCTCGCGGGGATGATGGAATTCGTTCGTAAGAACACCTTTGCGGCGGTGGCCTTCACCTCCTACGGCGCGTTCTGGCTGGCCTTCTACGCTCTCGTGAACTTCCAGAAGGCCCTCGGAGCCAATAACTCGGTGGGCATATTCCTACTGGGCTGGGCGATCTTCACGTTCTACATGACGATCGCGGCGATGAAGGTGAATATGGCGGTGTTGACGGTGTTCGTCTTATTGACCGTGACGTTCATCTTCTTGACGATTGGTAACTGGAACGCCTTTGGAGCACACGTCGACTGGGTCAAGGCCGGTGGCTGGACGGGACTCGCGACGGCCGCGGCGGCGTGGTACGCCTCGGCAGCGGGAGTCATCAACTCCACTCACGGCAAGGTTGTCTTGCCCGTGGGTCCGCGCGCAACTAATCCATAACGAACGCACACCGCGACGCCCGGGCCACTCGACTCGGGCGTCGCGGTGACTTAGCAGAAACGTACGTGGGGTGTCGTCGACGCCCACGGCGGATGAGCGCGATGAAGTGCGGGAATCAGGACTGAATCAAAGATTGAAGCATGGCTGGAAGAGGACCGGGAATTCGCGCCGAGCGCAGCGTTTTCTGCGCAGGCCAACGCGCAACCCTCGATCTACGACGAAGCGGACAAGGACCCCGCCGCTTGGTGGCGCACCCAGGCCGACCGACTTACCTGGGCGGTTCCTCCGACGAAGAGTCTCGAATGGGACCTGCCCAACGCCACGTGGTTCGCCGACGGCACCTTGAACGCCTCAGTGAGTTGTGTCGACGTCCACGTGCGAGAAGGCCGTGGCAGTCGTGTGGCGTACCACTGGGTCGCCGACATCGAGGGCGAGTCGCGCACCATCACGTATGACGAGCTGCACCGCGAAGTGTGCCGCACCGCCAATGCGCTGATTGAGCTCGGCGTCAAAAAGGGCGACCGGATCGCCGTCTACATGCCCATGATCCCCGAGGCGATCTTCGCGATGCTGGCCTTTGCGCGCCTCGGCGCCATCCACTCGGTCGTCTTTGGCGGATTCTCCGCCGAGGCACTCTCTTCGCGCATCCTCGACTCGGACTGTCGCTTCGTGGTGACGGCCGACGGCGCCTTTCGCCGCGGGGCCCCGTCGCCCCTGAAGCCGGCCGTCGACGAAGCCCTGAAGTCCTGTCCCGACGTGGCGGCGGTGCTGGTCGTCAAGCGCACGGCCGGCGAGGTCGAGTGGGTCGAAGGTCGCGATCACTGGTGGCACGACGTCGTCGAACGCCAGAGCGACCTGCACGAGCCCGAGGCGTTCCCCGCCGAGACGACAATGTTCATCATGTACACCTCGGGCACGACCGCCAAGCCCAAGGGGATCTATCACACCACTGCCGGTTACCTCACCCAAGCCGCCACGACGCACTACAACGTCTTTGACGTCAAGGCCGAGAGCGACGTGTGTTGGACCGCGGCCGACATTGGCTGGATCACCGGTCACACCTACATCGTCTACGGACCCCTCATCAACGGCGTCACCCAAGTCATGTACGAAGGACTACCTGACTCGGGCGGACGTGACCGCTGGTGGAAGATCATCTCGGAGTACAAAGTGACCATCCTCTACACCGCCCCGACGACGATTCGCACCCTCATGAAGTGGGGTGACCAGTTCCCCGAGGGCTTTGATCTCACGTCTCTGCGCCTGCTCGGCACGGTGGGTGAACCCATCAACCCCGAGGCGTGGATGTGTTATCGCGAGCACATTGGTGGTAATCGCTGCCCGATCGTCGACACGTGGTGGCAGACCGAGACGGGAGCGATCCTGTGCTCGCCGCTGCCCGGAATCACCGCCACCAAGCCCGGCGCCGCGATGCGAGCATTGCCGGGGATCTCCATCGCGGTCGTGGACGACGCCGGTAACGAAGTCGGACGCGGCGAGGGTGGCTACCTCGTCGTCACTGCGCCCTGGCCGGCGATGACCAGGGGCATATGGGGCGACCCTGACCGCTACCTTGACACCTACTGGTCACGTTTTCCGGGTACGTACTTCGCGGGTGACGGTGCGAAATTAGACCCCGAAGGTGACCTCTGGTTGCTGGGGCGAGTCGATGACGTGATGAACATCTCGGGTCACCGTCTCTCCACCACGGAGGTGGAGCACGCCCTGGTGGGTCACCCGGCAGTCGCCGAAGCCGCCGTCGTGGGTGCCTCGGACGACACCACCGGTCAGGCCATTGTCGCCTTCGTAACGCTCAAACTCTCGGCCGAGGACGCCAACAAGGACCAAGCGGCCCTCGTGGAGGAATTACGTGATCACGTGGCTCACGTGATCAGCCCCATTGCCAAACCGCGACAGATCATCTTGACGCCGGCGTTGCCCAAGACGCGCAGTGGCAAGATCATGCGACGTCTGTTGCGCGACGTGGCGGAGAACCGCTCCTTGGGTGACGTCACGACGTTGACGGACCCGACGGTGGTGAACATGATCGCTGGGCTCATGGTCACCGACGCCGCCAGTGACGACTAGGAGTCAAAACCTAGTCCGAGACGGTCGAGAAGTCGTAACCAGTAGTTGCGACGGCCTTGATTCTCGTCGGCGCGTCGAATTGACCATTGCGTTATTCGAATGAAAACCCAACGCAGGGGTTCGGGTGGGAACGGGAGCGGCTTACGGCGCACCATGGATAGTCGGGTCCGGGGTGAATCCACGCCATCGAGCAGATCGAGAATGGTCTGAGCGCCAAAGCGCGTGGCTCCCACGCCCAGTCCCGTGTAACCCATCACGTAGGCGACGCGGCGACCATGGGCGGTGCCCCAGAACGGCGAGAACCGGGTGCAGGTGTCGATCGCTCCGCCCCAGCCGTGGGTGAACTTAATGCCCGCGAGTTGAGGAAAGGTCTTGAGAAAGTGTTGCGCCAACGTCGCGTAAGTCTCGGCGTTGAAGTCGTAGTCGCGCTGGACCTTGCCGCGGAAGTTGTAAATGGCGTCGTATCCACCCCAGAGGATGCTCCCGTCTTGGGTCAATCGATAGTAGTGAAACTGATTTCCCGCGTCGGCCACGCCCTCACGTCGCGCCCAACCAATGCTCTCGCGTTGCTCGCGAGTCAGGGGCTCGGTGACGAGCTGGTAGTCGAACACCGGGACCACATACTTGCGGGCCTTTCGCACCAGCGAAGGAAAGACGTTGGTGGCGAGAGCCACGCGCGACGCCGTCACGGACCCGTAGGGAGTATGCACCCGCACGCCACTCTCGACGTCCTCGAGACGTAGGACCTTGGAGTTTTCGTAGATCGACACTCCGAGAGACAAACACGCTCGTTCGAGTCCCCAGACGAGTCGTGCCGGATCGACGAGCGCTGTGCCGTCGGGGTCGAAGATCGCGCCCTCGTAGACAGGGGAGTG
>PMTL01000192.1:0-249 GCA_003168075.1 Acidimicrobiaceae bacterium | reverse complement strand
CACCGTCTCTTCTATCTCGTCGAGATTCTCGCGTCCCATAGCCTCGATGAGGGGCATCTCTGAGGAGAAACGGTGCATACCGTTGCTGAATCCGCGGGTGAGCGATGCTGAGCAGAATCCGCCGTTGCGTCCCGATGCGCCCGCGCCGGTCTCGTACTGCTCCACGACGACAACCACTCGGCGAGGGTCGCGTTCCTTGGCGAGGAGCGCTGTCCACAGGCCCGTGTAGCCCGCGCCCACCACGCACAG
>PMTL01000217.1 GCA_003168075.1 Acidimicrobiaceae bacterium | reverse complement strand
TGAGTGAGGTGACTATTCCGAGTGCGCCCAGCGCCACGACGGCACCGTGAAAGCGAGGATCGTCTTCGTCGAGATGGACCAGTCGTCAGCGCCCTGTGATTAACTCGATTCCACATACCGCTGCAGCCAAGGATTGATTCGTCGTGCCCGAACCGTGGGTTCCCGTGGCACACGCGCCCGCACCGGAAATATGGGGCAACGACCCGAGATTGTGAAGGGCCCATCCGCGAGACTCGAGAAACTCTCCCACAGCGCCATAGGTCATACTTGATGGAACGGTAACGCGACGCCGTTCTTGATCAATAATCGGCTGACCCTTGAGTGCGCCAAGTTCGACGAGCAACCCTAGTGTGTCCGCCACATCATTGAAAGAGTGGCGACTTCCAAGAGCTCTGACTTGGCGACCTTCGCTCACGAGTTCGGATAATTCTTCCTTGGAGCTGACGGAAATCACGCCGCGAGCTTGGTATTGATACGTTCCGGCCCAATTCGCACCGACAGGCTCTGGTTTAGACACCGCACTCTCCAAATCGGTATGCCAACGGCATTGTCAATGTAGGTTTAGGCGATAACGGCCGTACTGTTGGCGAATCAGTGGTTGATAATCACTGTCGGGACAAGCAACAATGTCGAGTGGCCATTCCACCGGCCGACCAAGGTACGCCCATCCCGCCTGGCGCGCCGCTCCATTCGCCACGTACTCGTCACGTCGTGGCACGGTGATGGGCACATCGAAAACCTGCGACGCGATCTCGACAACCGCGTCGTTCGCCGCAGCGCCACCAATGAGGAGAATCCGTTGTGGTTCGACCCCCACGGAGCAGAGGGCGCCCAGTCCGTCAGCGAGGCCGCAGAGCAACCCTTCTATCGCAGCGCGCGCGAGATTTGACCTCGTCGTTGATGCGAGCGTCATCCCAAACAAAGTCGCCGTTGAGTGGGGCAGATTCGGAGTTCGCTCGCCCTCGAAATATGGTTGGAGGACGAGACCCTCCGACCCAGGCGTTGCGCCTTGAGCAAGATGCCCAAGTTGAAAATGATCAACCCCGAGGAGATCTGCCACTACGTCGAGGATTCTCGCAGAATTCAGAGTTGCCACGAGAGGCAGATAGTGCCCGGTAGCGTCAGCGAAACCACAGACCGTCCCCGACTGGTCAGCGACCGCCTTGTCAGTCACGGCGAAGACAGTCCCACTAGTGCCGATCGAGACGATGACGTCGCCGACTGACGCCCCGAGGCCCATTGCCGCCGCAGCGTTATCTCCCGCCCCACCGCCCACGATGATGCCTTCGGGGATGACGGCAGCAACGCCTCGCACGGTTGATCCTGCCGATTCACCAGGCTCAAGAACCCGCGGGAGTGTAGGTACATGCCCTAGCGCCCAACAGATTATCTCCTCATCGTAGGTGCCCTTTTCCGGACTCCAGTAAAGGGTGCCACTCGCATCGGAACGATCGGTTGTAAGGGCCGAGAGATCGGGACCAAGGCGGGACGCGCCTCGAGGACCGTACCCCAACAATCGCCAGGTCAGCCAATCGTGAGGAAGCGCGACTGCAGCAACTTGCTTCGCATTCTCGGGTTCATTGTCCCGTAGCCAACGCAATTTTGTTGCAGTGAAGGAAGCAACGGGCGCCGAGCCCGTTCGTTCAACGAGAGCAGCTCGGCCAAAATGTTTGATGAGCTCCTTGCTGGCTCCCGCTGAACGGACATCGTTCCACAGCAGTGCGGGACGAAGGACATTCCCTTCACTGTCGATGACGACCATACCGTGTTGCTGCGCGCCGATTGAAAGTGCGCACACGTCATCAATTCCTCCGGCGTCCTCCAATGCTGACAGCAGCGCCACCCACCACGCCTCCGGATCAACCTCAGTCCCGCTGGGATGCGATGCACGTCCCTCGCGTATGGGCGTACCAAAAGCCAGGTCTCGAACGACGACTTTGCAACTCTGGGTTGAGGAATCAATCCCTGCGACAAGCGCCACGACTCACCATTCGCCGAGAAGGTGCTCCGTTGCCAATTGCTGAAGGCGAACGAAGCCGAAACCATTGCCGTCAAAGAAGGCCTGGGAGTCGAAATCTTCCCACAGTGATCGGTCGGACTTGAGGTCATCGACTGTTTCGCCCGGACTCAGCGTCGACTCTTCAATTTCGAACACCTTGGCGGATCTCAACGCGCTTTGCACCTCAGGGTCAGCCCGAAAGGCTTTCACGCGTTCTTGGAGCATCATGTAGTTGCTCATATTGGCGGCGGCAGATTCCCACACTCCACTCTCGTCTTCTGTTCGGCTCGGCTTGTAGTCGAAATGGCGTGGCCCAACGTAGGCAGGTCCGCCATTGGGACCGCCATTTTCAAGAAGATCGACGAGGGCAAAAGCATTGTGCAGGTCCCCGTGGCCAAACACCAAGTCTTGGTCGAACTTGATGCCGCGTTGTCCGTTGAGGTCAATGTGAAACAACTTGTCGTGATAGAGCGCCTGCGCCACACCGGCCGCGTAGTTAAGACCTGCCATTTGCTCGTGACCAACTTCAGGGTTCAGGCCGACGAGCTCTGGGTGCGCCAGCGAATTAATGAACGCGAGGGCATGTCCCACCGTAGGAAGCAGAATGTCACCACGCGGCTCGTTGGGTTTTGGCTCAATGGCAAAGCGAATATCCCAGCCTTGTGACAAAACGTAATCACCAAGGAAGTCAACTGCTTCGCGATAGCGCTCGAGAGCCGCCCGCACATTCTTCGCAGAGTCATACTCGGCCCCCTCGCGACCGCCCCACATCACGAATGTCTTGGCGCCGAGTTCCACCCCGAGTTCGAGTTGGCGCAGGACCTTACGGATAGCGAATCGACGGACGCTGCGATCGTTTGAGGTGAAACCGCCATCTTTGAACACCGGTGCGGAAAAAAGATTGGTCGTCACCATCGGCACGATCAATCCGGTGTCGGCGAGTGCCTGCTTCAGGCGGTCGATTTGACCTCGACGAACGGAGTCCGACGAACCGAAGGCGAAGAGGTCGTCGTCATGGAACGAAAGACCGTATGCTCCGATCTCCGCGAGCTTCTCGACGACATGCACGACGTCCATCGGCGCCCTAGTCGGACTGCCGAACGTGTCAATCCCGCTGTACCCGATCGTCCATAGTCCGAAGGAGAATCTGTCATCTACGGTTGGTTTGTGTGTCATTTCGACTCCTTGAAAGTCATCCCGACGATGACGAAGTAATTAGTTGTCGGCTTCAACATATCACGATTGTTCGGATTTTTCCGAGCAGTGCTCACGATTTGGACCGCGGAATCGCGAGTGCCGACGGCAGTGTTATGGCTTCTCGCCCTTCGTCCTGTTTTCTCTGGTAGCCAACCACAATTCGCGAGAGACCCTCAACGACATTCCGGGAAATCCTGGGAGGATGGAGCAGACGTACCGGCCCGCATCGAGTCTCCACCCCTGTCTATCAGATGGTTTGGTCCGCTCGGGGCCCACGCCGCGGCGCTCAATCGCACCCCCATCCTTTCCCGAGATCACGATCTTCACGGGGCCGATCAATTGTGGAACGTTACCGTTGCCAGAGTTCCCAAGCGACGCCAACGGGATTACGGCAGAATGGCCCGCCTGTCACAATGATTAGGGGCGTTCCGTCAAACCGATTTAGTGTCGTTTCTTGGGTAATATAGGAATCGCCACATTTGCCTTCGTCAAAATGAGATTCGACTAATAAGAACCGCGGAACTCACAACTATTCATTAGGGATACTGAATTGCCAGCCTACGAGTTCCCGGATCGATTGAACGGCAATGCCGTCAACGCGGGCGATCCCCAGCACAGAAAAAACCTCGCTGATGTCCTCGCGCTATTGCACGTGGGCGGTCCGCAGAACCGGGCAGAGCTCACGAGACGGTCTGGTTTGAACCGCTCGACGATCGCCCGATTGGTGGGGGAGATGGTGAACCTCGATCTCGTTCGAGAATCTGAACCACGTGAAACCGGAGTCGTGGGTCGGCCGAGTCCGGTGGTCCAGGCGAATGATGGCATTGTCGCGGTGTGCGTCAATCCAGACGTTGATGCCATTGCCATCGGCCTCGTCGGCCTCGGCGGCAAGATCATAAGCCGCGTGCGACACAAAACGAGACGGGTACCCTCCGTCGACAAGATGATTTCCATCGTCTCGAAGGTGGTTCAATCTTCGTTGGCTAAGTTGGACGATGAGTGTCGCATCGTTGCCATGGGCATCGCGGTGCCAGGCATCGTCCGGGTTGATCAGGGAGTCGTTGAATTCGCGCCCCACTTGGGCTGGAGAGACGAGCCAGTCGCCCAACTAATGGAGGAGCGACTCGGCTACGCGACTTTCGTTGCCAACGACGCGAACCTCGGCACTATCGCCGAGCGACTCTACGGCACGGCGGCTGGTAAGACCGATGTCATCTACTTGAACGGGAGCAGGAGCGGCATTGGCGGGGGAGTGATCGTTAATGACCGTCCGCTGAGTGGTGTCCATGGCTTCGGAGCAGAATTGGGCCACACTTCCGTCGCGCGCGCGGGCCTAGCCTGCTACTGCGGCCGGCGTGGATGCCTGGAGACCGAAGTCAGTCTTTCGCGACTACTCGACATTATGGGCGAAGCGAGCATCGATCCCGACGACCTAGGGCCGTTCGTCGTGGCGTCGAAGGATCGACGTCTTCGCAAGGAAGTCGACCGGCAACTCGACGTCTTGTCGGTGGCAATCTCCAACTTCATCAGCATCTTCAATCCTGAGATCGTGGTTCTCGCCGGATTCCTCGGCGAGTTGCTCGAAGTCAATCCCGAGAGGCTGCTCGAACGGGTGACGTCGAATTCTTTCCACCAACTCAGCGCGGACGTCGAATTGGTGCGTGCGGGCCTGCGTTCGCAGCACCTTCTCATCGGCGCCGCGGAGTTGGCCTTCTCTCCCTTACTCAACGATCCGATTTCTTTCGCACAGTTGAAGGCGTAGGTTCGAGGACGACCGAGTTCCCGCCGACGTTTACTTCTTCTCCGTCGTATCCAAATATTCGCGTCGAATGAGATCAACGGACTTACCGGGCACGGTGACTGGAACACATAATGGCGAATCGGCCGGGGTTTCCTGGACACTTTGACCTGCACTGGCTCCTCTCAAGCCGACTTGGCTTGGCCTGAGTCGCAAGACTCCCCCTCGACTTCGGCAGATGTGCGATCGTCGAAATCGCCGTGAAGACGGCCGCCGATGGACCGCAAACTCCACAAGTGTGCGGCGATCCGAAGATTGTCAATACTCCTCGAATGACCAACGTTGCCAGCCAAGACCGTAATGGCCGCTGGAACTCCATTGCGAAAAAGGTCAGCCCGGAAGAGATTTATTGGTGATGTTGTGATATCACGCGAAATGAGCGTGCCGTGGCAATCCGGTCTTCGCCGGGATCCAGACGGAGCATGACCTCACCGAGCGCGACCACGTCGAAGTCGCACTCCTCACGTGTTCTCTTGACGAGTGGTCCGTCGAACGGCTGGGTCTTCTCAGTCGCCACCGCGCACCGCCTCGACGAGAGCTTGCGCGTCAGGAGCGAGCTCGGTGATCTGGTCGAAACTGCGCATGGCGAGGAGCTCCGGAGTCACCATCCAACTGCCGCCACAGGCCGCCACCTGGGGCAGATGCAGGTAGCTCTCGAGGTTCGAAGAAGTTATTCCGCCAGTCGGCACGAAACTCGCGTCAGCGAATGGTCCGGCGAGTGTCTGGAGGTAACGAACTCCGCCGATCACCTCGGCCGGATAGAGCTTCAGCAGACGAGCGCCCGCGTGAAGTGCGCGCATAATTTCCGTCGGTGTGCACACACCGGGCAACACGAGCACGTCGTGTTCGACGCAGTGCTCAATGATCTCCTGGTCGGTGCCGGGAGAAACGACGAAAGAAACTCCGATTCCCACCATCCTGCGTGCCTGCGCCAGATTTCGCACCGTACCAGCCCCGAGCAGCGCGCTGGGGTGACGCGCGATGAGCTGCTCGAGAAGTCTCGGCCGCCGACGTTCGCAGTGTAATTTCCGCAACGGGTAAGCCACCGTCGCTCAAGGCGGCGAACAGTTCTTCGCCCTGATGGGCGTCGCGCAACTCCACGACCGGCACGATCCCGTACGAGCGCAGTCGGTCCTCGACGACAGTGGCGCGGGTGTGCGGCTGCTGGCCCGCACTAGTCGCCGACGTCATCTCGCCAGCCACCCGCCGTCGACCGGTAGCACGGTGCCACAGACGTAGTCGGATGCGTGTGACGCCAGAAAGAGGGCGGCCCCCGCGATATCATTCGCTTCTCCCCATTTGCCCGCGGGGATCCGGTCCAGAATCGATCGACTGCGTTCGAGGTCTGCGCGCAGGGCCTCAGTATTGTCCGTCGAAATGTAGCCGGGTGCTATGGCGTTCACGTTGACCCCTTTCGACGCCCATTCGTTGGAGAAGGCCTTGACGAGTCCGGCGATTCCGTGCTTCGACGCGGCGTACGACGGCACCAGTATTCCACCCTGGAATGACAAGAGAGACGCCGTGAAGATTACCTTGCCGGCGCCTCGCTCGACCATCGAACGTCCGATTTCGCGCGTGAGGATAAAGGGGGCGGTGAGATTGGTCGCAAGTGTCTGCATCCACATAGCATCGTCGTGCTCCACCGCGGGGGCGCGTACGATCGATCCCGCGTTGTTGACCAAGATGTCGATAGGTAAAGATTCTTGCACGAGCCGTCCCGCGAGAGCGCGGACCTGCGCCGCGTCCGAGAGGTCGGCTCGAATTCCCTCGAACGAACGTCCCAACGACTCGACCGAACGCTGCACGGCCGAAGTACCTTCCTCGAGGTGGGCGCTCACGCCCACGATGTCAGCGCCCGCAGCGGCGAGCGTCTCGGCAATCGCCAGACCGATGCCCCGGCGAACCCCGGTGACGACCGCTCGCTTCCCGGAGAGGTCGAACAGATGACTCACGTGACTCGACGACATGGCCCTCCTCACTTCACTTCGTTGCAGTCGACGAGCACCTTCATCGCCTGACCCGAGTGGAGCAGTGCGAAAGCCGTCGACGCATCGGTCAGGGGCACGACGTCGCTGATGATGACGTCAGTCGGGATGGCACCATTTTTGAGAAGATTCAGCGCCTCCTCGAAGTCGGCGCGCTCGTACACGCGCGCTCCGACCAGCGTGAGTTCGCGCCAGAAGAACTGGAACAGGTTCACCGGGACCGGACGCGAGTGGATCGCGACAAGAGCCAGTCGTCCACGAGTCGCCAGCGACATCACCGCTGCCTCCATCCCGGCCGTGGACCCCGAGACCTCAAAGCTGACGTCGACCCCGGCTCCTTGCGTCCACTCGCTCACCACAGTGGCGAGGTCGTCGCCAGGATCGACGGCGCGTATCCCCAGTTGAGAAATCAATTGACGACGGTCGGGACTTGGTTCGCTCACCACCACGTCGCCGCCGACGGCTCTCACCACTGATGCGATCAGGAGCCCAATCGGTCCGCCGCC
This sequence comes from Acidimicrobiaceae bacterium, assembly GCA_003168075.1. GTDB lineage: Bacteria > Actinomycetota > Acidimicrobiia > Acidimicrobiales > RAAP-2 > RAAP-2. The sequence goes on along the minus strand of PMTL01000217.1, from coordinate 5,270 downwards.
GACCACCAGGGCCTTGTGCCCCTTCTGGAGTTCGGCCCGGCGCACGTCGTGCACGGCCACTGCCGTGGGTTCGGCCAGTGCAGCCTCTCGCAGTCCGAGTCCAGGGGGTACTGGGACCAGTACTCGTTGCGGGACATTCCAGAAGTTCTGCAGCGCGCCGGGCGAGTCGATTCCGATGAAGTTCAACCGGTGACAGATATGAGAGTTGCCACCCAGGCACGCTGGGCACGTGCCGCACCAGTCGAGGGGTACCACCACGACCTCATCGCCCGACGCCCAGTCCGTGACGTCGTCGCCCACAACAACGACGGTGCCGGACATCTCGTGTCCCAGGATCGCGGGTCGAGACACCCTGGCGTCCATGTCGCCATCGTGGATGTGCAAGTCAGTGCCACAGATGCCCGAATAGGCCACCTGCAATTGAACCTCACCACGGCCAGGAGGTTGCCTCTCGACGTCGTGAACGACTATCCGGTGATCGCCTTCGTAGTAAGCCGCGAGCATTCGCACTCTCCCTTTAACTGTTCTTGTGATTGACATGGAAAATGCAGTCGAGCGGCACATTCACTACCCGTTCGGGGAGGAGGCGCATCAGGCCCGACCGTCCGACTCGGCCGCTGGTGCGGGAATCCTCGTTCCGAGAATGCCTCCGTCAACGACGAGGTCAGCCCCCGTCGTCGAGCCCGCGTCCGGACCGGACAGATAACAAATCACCGCGGCAACTTCATCGGAGGTCACTAGTCGCCCGTGAGGCTGGCGCGCTATGACAGCCGCTCGCTCCCTGAGAGACTCTCCAGTGGCATCGAGTAAGCGCTCGACCCAAGGTGTGTCGACTGTCCCCGGACTAACTGAATTCACGCGAATCCCATCGAGCAAGTGATCGGCGGCGAGTGCTCTGGTGAGGGAAAATACTGCGCCTTTTGACGCACTATAAGCGGCGCGGCGCGGAACTCCCGTCGACACGACGAAAGAGGCGACGTTGACAATCGAAGCATGAGTGGATCGGCGTAACGAAGGCAAAGCGGCGCGAGTCACCCGCATCACGCCGAAGACGTTCACTTCGAAGAGTTTTCGCCACTCCTCATCCGCCGTTTCCGGGCGCTCTTCAACTGTGCCTTGCACCCCTATTCCGGCGTCGTTCACGAGCACGTCGAGATCGCCAATCTCCTGCAAGGTAGCTTCGACGGCCTCACGCACCGAGACGTCGTCTACCACGTCGCAACGTTGCCAGGCGACGCCCTCGACATCATTCGGTGGCACGAGGTCAAGCGAAACGACCCGCGCTCCCCGTTCGCGAAATCGGCGGCTTGCGGCGAGTCCGATGCCTGATGAACCGCCGGTTACGGCAACGCTCCACCCAAGGAACTCTCCAGATACGGGTGACGCGCTTGCCCACGTCGTCGAATCGTTCGCGCTCATCCCATCACCTCACATCCTCTCGGAATCGCCCATCGATGACGAACCCTCTCGATGCCTCGTTCATATCAATTGCAATTCGTAACAGCGAATCGCGGTACCGCCCTGAAGAGCGGCCCGCTCCGCATCGACCAATTCATCAGTCAGTTTGAAAAGCGCCTGCATCACCCGGTCGTAACCTCCCGACACTTCGCAGATTGGCCAGTCACTACCCAGCATCAACCGCTCGGCGCCAAAACTCTCGAGAGCTTGTTCAAAGGCTGGCCGGAGATCGTCTAAATTCCATGGTTGCCGGTCTCCACGTGCGGGATATAAGCCAGACACTTTGGCGAAGACGTTAGGACAGCGCGCCGCCTGAGCCAATCGATCCGACCACTGTGACAGGTCCTCTCCGATCGGTGGCTTGGCGAGATGGTCAATCACCAACCGTAAGTCAGGAAACGTCCGCGCAAGAACGGGTACGAGTTCGAGATGGCGTGCGAGAACAGCAACCACGTCGAAGGTGAGATTCTCGCGCTCGAGAACCGCTAGTCCTTCCAGCACTTCGGGACGAAGGATCCACTCGGGATCTGATTGGCTGTGGATAAGGACGCGCACTCCCACCAACCTGCCAGTACGCCGCAATTCTTCGATCGTCGATTCGAGAGCCGACGAGTCTTCGAGGGGAGCCCAGGCAACGATGCCAGCAATATCGAGATGGCGCGACGCGATCTCCACCATTAATTCGTTGTCCGCTGCGTCGTCCTCAGACTGAACGAGCACTGTCGCGTCAATGCCGTTGGCGTCGAGGTGAGGCGCCAGGTCTTCGTAACCAAAGTTGCGATCTAGTTCGGGGTAAGCAGTCGCGAGCCACGGATAGTTCACCCTTGCGGGATTCCAAAAATGCTGGTGCGCGTCAACAATTGTCACGTACTCGCCTTTCTTACTCTATTAGCAACGGAGTGGCGAACATGGATAACCTTCACATCTCTTTGGACCTGGATCTCGTGCAATAAAGCTTGTGCCCTGCAAGGGTGTTGAGGCACGCTGGAGGACGGCGCACGGGCCATCGAATTGGAGTCGACTCGTCATGCCGAAATTCTCGCGCCCGATTCGGCGTCGAAGAGCAGTGCGGAGTCGCGCTTGACTCGTAACGTGATCTTGTCCCGAATACCGACGGCAATGGACGGGTCGACCCGCACAATGAGATCCGGTGCGGCGGTCAAACCCTTATTCGTATTTTCGGCCATCTGGGCATAGACGAACGCCTCAGCGCCGAGTTGCTCGACGAGTGTGACGACGGCATTGATTCCATTGTCGTCACTAGCGATCTCGAGTGACTCGGGCCGCAATCCGACGGTCACCGAACCTGTCCCGGCTGCCTGGTGGAGTGTCCGCGATATCGCCAAGACAGCCGATCCGACTTGGACACCATCGTCGGTCAATGTACCGGCGAGTAAATTCATTGCCGGCGAGCCAATGAATCCAGCGACGAAGGCGTTATCCGGGGAGTCGTACAATCTTCGCGGCACATCGACTTGCAATAGCAGGCCATCCTTCATAACAGCGACTCTGTCGCCCATCGTCATCGCCTCAACTTGGTCATGAGTCACGTACAGAGTTGTCACACCCAGTCGGCGTTGAAGTTCAGAAATCTGGGAGCGAGTCGAAACACGCAACTTCGCGTCAAGATTTGAGAGCGGCTCATCCATCAAGAACACATGGGGCTGACGGACAATCGCGCGCCCCATCGCGACACGTTGGCGTTGACCACCTGATAGCTGACCCGGCTTTCGTTCCAAATACTCTTCGAGGTCCAGAATCTTCGCCGCCTCTCGAACACGGTCAGCAATTTCCGACTTGGACTGTTTGGCGATCTTCAACGCAAAGCCCATGTTTTGGGCAACATTCATGTGCGGGTATAGCGCGTAGTTCTGGAACACCATAGCGATATCTCGGCTGCGCGGCGGAAGACTATTGACATTCTGGTCGCCAATCAGAATTTCGCCTTCATTGACCGGCTCGAGTCCGGCAAGCATTCTCAGGCTCGTCGTCTTTCCGCATCCGGATGGCCCGACAAGAACGACGAACTCGCCATCGCCAATCTCTAAGTTCAGTCGGTCAACCGCTTTCCGCTGGGACTTCGGATAGATCCGAGACGCCTCATTGAAAGTTACTGTGGCCATGCAAATCCTTTCCAACTGGTAAATTGAGGAGGCAGTACAACGCCTCTCACACAAGCACGCAACTGCATAGGGGCAGGCGACCCACCGGCAGCGGCTTGTAACCGCGAAACTGAAATCGACGCTCTTCGGTCGACCGACGCACCGAAATCGCTTCTGTCGACGTCGAGGGCGCATGAACCGTTGCCTGTTCCCGGCAGGCGAATCACATCCCGATGTGACCCGCTATGGCGAACGATTCTGATTCGCTGACATTGATGCCAAGACTGAGTTCGTCGATTCCGATCGAGGCATCGACCTGTCGGCATCATCGTCGCCGACCACGCCACGCCTTGGACGGAAAACGCAGCAAGGGGTCGATTAGCCACGAAACAGTGGGTGGTGGCCGGCTGTCGATCGGTAATAGGTTCTCCACGCGGTTCTCGATCAATGCTCCGGCTCATATGCTGCACTATTCCTTCGTGGCGCCCGCCAGCATTCCCTTGACCAGCGTCCGCTGAGCGAAGAGAAAGACGATCGCTACCGGTGCAATCGCGACAAGAACCGCTAACGCCAGCTCCGGCCGTTTGACCAATTCGGTTCCAGCGCCAGGATTCCCCGGATTGAAAGCTGCCGTGGAAGAGATCAGATATTCAAGGCCAACCTGAACCGGCAACTTACTGTTATCGGACAACATGACGAACGGCAAATAGTAGTTGTTCCAGTCAGCAACGAAAGCGAAAAAGGCTACAAGCGCGACGACAGGTCGAGCGAGGGGCAGTGCAACGTGGCGAAAGACTCCCCATTCATCGCATCCATCAACTCTGGCTGCTGCCAGCAAGTCCTTCGGTATGGTCGAGGAGAAGAAAATGTAGCAAAGGTAGACCCCGAAGGGAAAGAAAGAAAAGGGAAGTATCACCGACCAGGGCGTGTCAGTGAGACGAACTGAATTCATTTCGAGGAACAGGGGCAACACCAGCGCAGTTGCAGGCATGATCATCGTGACCAAAGTGACCGCCAGAAGTGTCTTGCGGCCAATGAACTGAGTGAGTGCGAGGCCATAACCAGCAGGGACCGCCGCAAGGATTGCCAACACGACGCCACCGAACGAGTAGATCGCCGAGTTTTCGAGCCAAGAGGTCATCGCGCCAGCATCAAAACCGAAAAGAGCGTGCCAAGCCGCCGTAAAACTGTGAAACGAGCCGAAGGCAAAAGGACCAGAAGATGTGAGTTGGTGGTCCGTCTTGGTCGTTGCGAGTAGCACCCAGACCACCGGCACGAAGAAGAATGCCGTGAAACCAAGGAGCACTAGAAGTCCAACGAGTTTCCAACTGTAACGTGAGAGTTTCATGTCAGTTGATCTCAAACAACTTGGTTCGCCAGACGAGCAACGTTGCACCAATTAGGCCAAGCACGAGCAGAATTACAGAAATCGCGGCCGCTTCATTGAAGTTGTCATTTATGAAAGCGATGTAGTAGGCGAGTTGATTCGGCGACCACGTATTGCTAACGAGACCCGCCGAAGCCTGCCCGACGAGTTGTGGTTCAACGAAGAGTTGTGTCCCGCCCGCAAACGAGAGGATCAACATATAGACCACCCATTTTTTGATCAGAGGTAACTTGATACGAACAGCGGATTGAAATGCGCTCGCTCCGTCGAGTTTCGCGGCCTCGAGGAGTTCGTCAGGGATATTGTTCAACGCACCGTACATC
>PMTL01000020.1 GCA_003168075.1 Acidimicrobiaceae bacterium | reverse complement strand
CAACGTTAGTACGGAGCTTTCCCGGGTCAATAGTTCCGTGTTGAAGCAAAGGCAATTGGAGGCGAAACGATTGAATCGAGCATTCTTGTCTTCGCTGGAACTGGATCCCAACTCGGCAACTGCGGCTCTAGGACGCTGGGTGGAATCGCTGAACCAATATCTTGCAGATTTGCTCTCCCAATTGAGATCTAGCTTTCAAGCGATGATCGGGAACTATCAGGAAATGACGCATTTCATCAACGACACCTTGGAACCCAAGGTGTCGAAGAAGCGTCCACCCTTTTGGAAGGGTGCCGGATAGTTCGACCCTAAAGAGATTTGGATACCTTGAAACCACATTGATGCGAATTCTTCATTCAGAGATTTTGCTCGTTGGCCCTTCCAAAGCGATGGCTTAGTGTTCCGACTATGACGCTCTTGTCCTCAATATGCCAAGTGTACGGCGGACCGATGGACGATGGCCTGATTCGCGGATCGCAATTCACGTGGATTCCGGCAGGTTCGCCATTTCGTTGGACGATGACCAAGTTCATTCTTCGGCCCAAAAGGAGTTTCGGGAGAATGAGGTCATTCTGGTCGGCAGAGCGACTCGGTGCAAGGCACGCGACTTTGTAATTGTGTCAACTGCCCGAGGGAAGAAGAAAACGAAGAGTCTCATATAGGAACGTACGCTGACTTGCGTCCAACCTCGCCGAGAATTCACCACTTACGATTTTCAGGCCCTCCCAAGGGTCAGGGCGCCAGTCGGTGAATGTGCAAGCCGGCCCCTCGACCGAATGTATCGACACCATGTTGCTACTATTCTTCGTTCGGAGGTCAAAGCAAGGCAGGGCGGTAATTTGTGCCAATCTGCTATGCGAACTTGTGGCCGGGGCGTGTGGTGCACCGATGTCTTTCTTGTGAGGAGACTAATAGTTAACTGGTTGAACAGGTGAACAACTTTGCGAGTGGCGACGACTCGGAGGGCGGGAGCGACGCGGAAGTTGCCCTGGTTGAGTACGACCGTCAACCTTCCGATGCAAAGGCTAGACGCGTGAGGATGCTTCGCCTCACTGTCGGCTTCACAATATTCGCGGTGGTCATCGCCTTGGCGGTCGTGAGGGTGATCTCTGACGAGTATCCATACGCCTTCGGACTCGGTGCGGTTCTTCTAGTGCAGTTCGTCGTCATTGCGATTCGCGTTCGGCGAATGTCTGGGCCAGTGCTCACGGACCCAGAAGCGGAGTCTCGTATCTCGCCTATCCTGAGCGAACTCTGCGCTGCCGCGCAATGTGCAGTTCCCAGGGTGTCGATCCGACGTACTACGGTTCCAGCGGGGATTATCGTTAGATCGAAACAGCCGGTACTCCTCATATCTCCTGACTTTCTCGCTGCGACCGATGATGCATCTCTGCGGGCCATTCTCGCCCACGAAGTCGCGCACTTGAGCGCCGGCGACATCTCCATAGCTAAACGTAGGTCGCAATTCGCCGTTCTCGGTACCGAATTAGCAGGAGTAGTCGTTTGGATTGTATTGGGCCAGAAGACCGGCGTCGCCCTCTTGTTATGGGTGCTGTACTTCATACCCTGCATCCAGTTGTATCTGCGTTTTACTGGGTCTCAAGTGCGCCGACGCGAGACCCACGCGGACATGGCGGGGGCGGCCGCTCTGGGCGATCCCGACGCCATGATCCGGGGTCTTGAGATCGTCTATGGGCTCACCGACCTCACTCGCGAAAGTCTCTACGGCGGCTCGGGGTGGAAGTGGATGTCCTTTCCATGGTCATTACAGCCGAGAACGCACCCCCCGCTGGCGCAGCGAATTGCGCGTTTACGGCTGACGACGACCACGTAACCTACATCGCCGCGGAGCAACAGGGTCAGGAGAATCAGATTGAGTGGAACACCTCAAACTATCTTGCGAAAGTCTGCGACGTTCGAAGGTGTGCTTCGGTCCGCCGAGATGCACAAACTGAGCCAGTGATCATTGTTACCCAAATCGTGGCCTGGAGGTTTAAGCAGTTGGTGCGTAGAGCGAAATCGGGTCTTTGAGTCGCAATCAACGGGGACTCGACGGTGTTGACAGTATTTAGCTAATTATCTATACTGAAAGTATGAGCGATGAATCGAACGTGTTTAAGGCGCTAGCGGACGCTACCCGAAGGCAGATACTCCAGGATCTGCAAAGTGGCGAGTTGAACGCTGGTGATATCGCGTCGCGATTCACCATAAGTGGCCCTTCCATCTCGAGGCACCTCAGCATCTTGAAATCAGCCGGCTTGGTCGTCGAGCGACGCGAGTCAAACCGAGTCATCTATCGGATTGTCGAAGAACGACTGGCCTTGTGCGTCGGAGGTTTCTTGTCGGCCGTCTGTCCCGAACAGATAGTTCTGCGTCACAAGAGACGCAAAGTCGGAGACTGAAAGTGGAGCGAGGGGGAGCCCGCGAGACGACTATGTTCATGCGTAGCGGGATTGTCGAGGTTCTCGTGGCAGGGCTTCTCCTGACACTCGCCTACTTCGGTATTTCGAATGTGCAGGCCGTTGCGCGAATGAACTGTTGTTTTCCGCCTGGCCTTGAAGCCTTGCCGGGAATCCAGTCCAAGCCAAACTCCTTACAGTTCACGCCTTTCGAGCTGAATCGAAGTCAACCACAGCTATTCTTCTATCACCAACGGATCAAATTTGTGGGTGCTGAAGTTGCATCAGATGGACCTGATGTCATTTCGGTGAATCCAATTGATCGTTTCACCTGGGCAGCGGTAGCGTTGGGCGTTGACGGACACTGTTACGCCACGCTTACCGCGTTGGATCCTCAAGCCCCCGGCAATGGTCAGCAGTATTACGCGAGATTTCGTCTACATAGTGTCTGCAAGGGCGCGGTGGCATCGGTCGACAATGTACGCCTGACGCAACTTACCGAGGGTCTCGGCTGATGGCTCACTCAAGGGCGAGCACTGTGGGTCTTGGGTTTTTGGCGGTTCTCCTTGCGCCGATCCTGTATGTCGCTCTTTGGTCGGAGGTCGTTTATGGTGGCAATGGCGTTTGGAGCAACCTGCAGACCGGCCAGCGCTCGATGGGTTGGGCATTCGTAGATCCTGCCCTCTTGCTCGTCGGTCCATTAGCCGTTGTGATCGTTACGCTGATGTCTCGGAAGAAGAATTCCGAAGTCCTGCCGCGGATCGTTCAAATCGAACTTTGGGGGATACTGATTTCCTTTCCGATTGCGGTCTTCGTACTTTTCATGACGGTGTCAATCTTCTGATAAATTCTGACTGAGTTGAAAGTTCTCCAGGGGTAACGGAATAATCGACTTTTGCTGGTGAGTATCCGACCCAAGTGTCGGCCGTTTGGACTTCCGAATTACCATCGTGGTGAGGGTCGCGACTGGAGGCTTCGATGAAGCGAAGGAATGTATCTGCAAGTGTTTGCGTTGCATTGTGCATCGCTGGACTGGTCGCTCCATCGGCAGGGGCTGCCACCTGGAATAAGTCAACGGCATCATCGGAAACTAAGTACGAATTGAGCTCCGCTCGGAGTGAGGCACACCTGCTCAACTCCAAGGATTTTCCTGCAGGCTGGACACAGAGGAAATCGTTTCCTCTGTCTCTGCACTCCTGCACGAGTCCTAGTCCACCTATCTGGCTGCTGGGCGATGGAAGCTCCGCTGTCTATTTCACACATGACACGGGACTTCCCCTTGCCTTTGAATATCTAACGAAGAGCTCGGCGAACTTGAACGCATTTCGCAGGGTGACGAACGCGATTGTGAGTGACCAAACGTGCACGAACGTAATAAATGGGCAACAAATTGATTCGAGCGTGCTTGCTGGAAGAATTACTGTCCCCAACTATGGGGACGAGGACTTTGCTTGCAAATTCGATGTCACTTCAGTGATCGGCAAGGGGGTCACATCACAACTCGGCTACCTTTTCGTCCG
>PMTL01000014.1 GCA_003168075.1 Acidimicrobiaceae bacterium | reverse complement strand
GCCTCGTCGTCGGCGATGAACTCCAGGGCCTGCTCGAGTGAAAAGATCGTGGCGGGCGTGATGCGCTCGGTGTGGTCCGACCCCGAGGCGCGCATGTTCGTGAGCTTCTTTTCCTTGGTGGGGTTCACGTTCATCTCGTCGGAACGGGCATTCTCGCCCACGATCATGCCCTCGTAGACCTCGACGCCAGGTCCGACGAACATCGTGCCTCGAGGTTCTAGGTCGATGAGCGCATTGGCGGTCGTCGGTCCGCGACGGTCGGCGACCAGGACGCCGGTCTGGCGCAGGCGAATATCGCCGAACCAGGGCTCGTAGCCGTCGAAGTTCGTGTGCATCATGCCCGATCCGCGGGTCTCGGTCATGAAGTCGGTGCGGATGCCCACCAGACCGCGCGCCGGGATGCGCCATTCGAGGCGCACCCAGCCAGTGCCGTGGTTGACGAGGTCGGTCATCGTGCCCTTGCGGGTCGCGAGCAACGTGGTGATGTTGCCGACGAACTCTTCGGGAGTGTCAATAGTGACGTGCTCGACGGGCTCGTGGATCTTGCCGTTGACCTCTCGCGTGACGACTTGGGGCTTGCCCACGGTGAGCTCGAAGCCCTCGCGTCGCATGGTCTCAATCAGCACCGCCAACTGGAGTTCTCCACGGCCTTGCACTTCCCACGAGTCGGGACGCTCGGTGGGCAACACTCGCAGCGACACGTTGCCGACGAGTTCCTTGTCGAGGCGGTCCTTGACCTGGCGCGCGGTCAGGAGCTTTCCCTCGGTGCCGGCGACTGGTGACGTGTTAATGCCGATCGTCATCGACAGGCTCGGCTCGTCGACCGTCAAGGGAGTCAGCGCAATGGGGTTGTCGGGGTCGGCCAAGGTCTCGCCGATGGTGATCTCCTCGAAGCCGGCGACCGCGACGATGTCGCCGGGACCGGCGCTTTCGGCGGGCACGCGGTCGAGCGCCTCGGTGATGAAGAGTTCGGTGATCTTGGCGAATTCAATCGTCCCGTCGATGCGGCACCACGCCACGCGCTGGCCACGGACCAGATTCCCATTGACCACGCGACACAGGGCCAGGCGACCCAGGTACGGTGACGCGTCGAGGTTGCAGACCAGTGCCTGCAGACCGTGGCCCTCTTCGTAGACCGGACACGGCACGTAGTCGGCGATCGCCTGAAACAGCGGTGTCAGGTCGCCCGAGGTGTCGTTCATGTCGCTGGAGACCCAACCCTGGCGCGCACTCGCGTAGAGGATCGGAAAGGAAATCTGGTGCTCGTCGGCGTCGAGGTCAAGAAAGAGGTTCTCCACTTCCTGCACCACCGCTTCGGTGCGCGCGTCGGGCCGATCGACCTTATTGATGACGAGCACGACGGGCAACCGGGCTTCGAGGGTCTTTCGCAGGACAAAACGGGTTTGGGGCAGGGGCCCCTCCGCGGCGTCGACCAGCAGAACGACCGCGTCGACCATGGCGAGCCCGCGCTCGACCTCTCCGCCGAAGTCGGCGTGGCCGGGTGTGTCGATGATGTTGATCGTCAAGTCTTTCCACTTGACAGCGGTGTTCTTGGCGAGGATGGTGATGCCTTTTTCGCGCTCGAGATCGCCGGAGTCCATGACGCGGTCGGTGAGCGCTTCGTGGGCCGTAAAGGAGCCGGTTTGACGCAGCATGGCGTCCACGAGCGTGGTCTTGCCGTGGTCAACGTGGGCGATAATGGCTATATTTCGAAGGGAAGTGCGCAGTGTCATGACCTATCTACGCTAGTAGGCCCAGCACCTCAACCCTTTTTCGTCCCCCGTTAGGCCGCGCGCACGAGCCCGTGTCGACGCTGCGCCACCGCAGCGCGCACGAAGTCACGCGCACCGGCGCGCACGTTCTCCATTGTGCCATCAACCCCCAGCGCGAGTCCCGCGTCGGGCCACAGACCGAGATATCTGCGCGGAGCTAGCCCGTCAGGGTGCGCCAGGGTCTCCACAACGAGGTCGCTTCGTAGCCCCGGACCAGCACTTTTACCAGGTTGGCCCGAGCGAATTCGCACCACGACTCGTCCGGTGTCGGTTGTGATGATGAGGTCGCGTCGTCCGCGCAATGTGGTGCGCGCACCGGCGACGTCGAAATAGACGTCGGAGGATGCGACGCGGTACTCGACGTCGATTCCCTGAGCACATTCGAGCACCTGGGTCGCCCAGTTGACCGCTTCACCGGTGATGAGACCCAGTACCGGATGCGCGACGCCAGCGAGCCAGTGTCCGAGTGAACCGGGCCGCGCGTAGCCCCGCGCTGCGCGCAACAATTGATCCGCTAGCTCGTCGCGCACTGCGTTGAGGATGGTATCCGGGACGCTCGGTAACCGGCGCAGCGCGTTATTGCCGAGGATCCGTCGAGCCGTCGCCGGAGACCAGGCGAAGGGACCCGGGGGGCGACCCGCTTGTTCCACCATCCACGCGTCGAGGCGCCGGTGCTCAGAAGGTGGCACGGCGCGAAAGCGGCTGGCCAGACTCGCGCGGTGGTCGTCACTGACCTGAGCCACGTCCTGGGGGGCGTGAGCGATGAGGTCCGCGACGTGACCAGAAGTGAGACGGCGCTGCACTAAGAGGCTCATTGCGGTGCGTCTTTGCGAGCCAGGGCTTCCACGAGGTCCTCGACGCTGCGCGTCAGCATTTCGTGGTCGACGTCAAGGGCCCAGAGTTCACCGGTGGCACTAGAGAAGGCCACCGTGCGCAACGGCACAACGGACGTCCGCAGCGTCTGCACCAGTGCGTGATAGCGCAGCGCGCGTTCGGCCCCCGCACCCAACGGCGACGTCGTGATGTCGACCAGGGCTACGCTCGCCACGACGCCGTGAGTCGAGCCGACGACGAGGTCGACCACGTCACGCAATTCCACGCTGCCCCCACCGAGTAATTGACGTGCGCGCTGCGACGTGCGCGGTAACCAACTACTCGGAATGGGTCCCAGACCCTGCACGAGCGTGCAGTAGTGCGCGTGGACGTCGGCGCGCAGGCGCGCCACCTGGTCGTGGTCGAAGTGCGAAAGTAGCTCCACGAGCTCGTCGCGCGGATGTTCACCGCGCCACGCCGCGAGCGCGTCGTCGTAGGGGTCCTGTACGTGCACGTGGGCGACGAGGAGGCGAAAGACGGTGGGGATCAAGATGCTCCTCGCGCGGCCGAGAGGTGAGTCGAAGAGCTCGCTCACCCGGCCCGAGCCGCGCAACGTGGCGCTGGAGATGACGGTAGGCGTGGCGCGCCGCTCGGGTCCGAATAGTTCAAAGACGTGGTCCTCGAGCGTGGCGCGCAGCCCGGCGGCGCTGTGATCGTCGCGCAGTGGTCGCTGGTCACGGTCACCGCGCAGCACCTCGACGAGTAGTTCAGGGGCCGGATCGGTCAACATCGTCACGAAGCAACTATGACCGTCACGTGTGACATGGCTAGCCTGACGTTGTGCTCGCCACTGGCCTCTCACCCGCGTTCGACATCGTCTTTGGTGTCTTCGTGGTGGCCATCATCGTATTGACGGTCTTGACGGTGCGCTTCGTGATTCGTCGCGACCGGGGCCGACGCTAGTCCGCCTCGGTCTCGCCCGTTTCGTCCTCGCGCTGTTGGAGCGCCTTGACGGCGCGGTCCAAATCGGCGATGGCGCGTTCGATGACCGAGAGGCGTGAGGACAATGACTCGTTAACTCGCTCGTCCACGCGCCGGTCGATCTGGTCGCGAAGTCGCGAATCGATGGAGTCGACCAGGGGTTGGGCGAGGTGTTTGAGGCGAGCGAGGAGATCCTGGTTGGAGTCGCTCGATGACGTGGTGTCGCTCATGTGCCCAGCCTATGGCGCGCAGTAGACGCCGGCGTTGAACTGCAGGGTGTTGAATTGTCCCGACCACGGCGGGTTCAACAGAGTGCGCTCCTGGGCGTGCAGCGTCGTGCTCGGCGTGCAGGCACCGTTGAAGGCGATGTAGCCCAGGATGTTGTGGCCGTTGGATCGCGCGATGCGCACGGGTCCGCCACCACCGAAGGCGATGGCCTCAAAGACAGGGATCGACAAATTGGTGAGTCCGTAGTTGGCGTACTCGGACTGCTCGGCGTAGATACCCGGGTGCAGGGAAGGATCGACGTCGTTGATGCCCGTCGACCAGCCCCTCAGCATCGCCGACCAGAATGCCGCGTATTTGTGGATGGTGGCCTGCGAGGAGCCGCCGGGCGCGTCGAGGGCGGAGTGGTTGTCGGGGTAGCCCTCGGGATCGAGGATGACCCAGTTGGGCTTGATATTGACGCCGTGAAGACGGTATTGATCGATCTGTTGGGCGACCCATTGGCCGGCCAGGAAGCCGTGGCTGTAGTACGAGGACAGGGTCTGGGTGCCGGGAGTCAGGGGACCGCTCACCGTCCAAAACGAGAGCCACGTCTCACGCTTCTTTGAGGCGAGGATGCTCCGTCCCATCTGAAAATCGGCCGACTGCACGACCGACGGCGAGTTCATGAAGCCGACCCAGGGCGCGTTGAGCGTGCCCAGCCCCCCGGTCTCGGAGATGATCGGCCACCCGTCGGTGATGGCGCGGGACCAGTCGTTGGAAGGGATGGCGTACACGCCGACCCCGTGGGGTGAGAGCGCGCCGTCGCTCGTCGCGAAGAGTTGTACCGACGCCCCGTTCTGCATGCCGCTGATGGAGCTCGCCGCCGACGTCGTCGAACCCGCATCTTGTGAGATGTCGTTCGAGGTCCAGGTCGTAGTGGCCAGCACCTCGGAGTCGTCGTAGAGGTCGCCCCAATTCTGCGCGCGCCCCGCGACGTTGACCGTCGTCGTCGTGGCGCTCACGAAGACGTTGCCGGCCCACAGGGGAGAACCCGCGATGCTCGCGGTGAGGTCGGTGTACTTCCACCCCGGCGCGAGGTTGGCGATACGCGGGATCAGGCGCGACAATCCCACCGTGGTACTGGACACGCTGGAGGTGGCGATGGAGAAGAGCTGCGCGTGGTTCGAGGAGCTGAGGCTCGCCACGTAGATCTGCGGACCATTCGTCGCGGCCGACAAGGGCCCCGTGCTCGTCCCACTGGCGTTGAGGGCACTCACGTCGCTCACGCTCCAGGGACTCACGTTGGCGACGGCCTGCGTGAAGAACTCCACGTGGCCGGCGCGGGTCGTCGCGGCGAAGGCGTTGGTGACCCCGGCGATTGCGACGGGGTCGTTGAGCAGCGTCGGAGAGTTTGTCGCCAGGGTGACGTTGGTGGCGACGCCGATCTGGGGCGTGATCGAGAGCTGGTGCCACTGCACCGGAATCGCGATGGCGTCGCCCTTGGAAGATCGGTCGAAGATCTCGGCGGACATTCCTGAGACGGCGACACTGGGTAAGCCCGGGGTCATGGGTACGTGGCTCGCCGCGGTGAGATCGGTGACGACGTAGGGCGAATTCGAGGGGCCCGCAATGTTGGCGTGACGCGGACTGCGCGCCAGCGCGTTCGAGATGAGGACGAGTCGGTCACTGGTGCTGACGTAGATGACGTCGACGTTGCCCCAAGGGTCGAGGAAGATGTTGGGATCGGCGCCGGCTCGCGGGGCGCGCGTGAGTGCGGTGACGTCGTGAAACGACGTGGTGCCGCTGGCGTTTTTCACGTAGAGGCCGAGGTCGCCGTTGTCGATGCGCGCGACGAGAGCGACTTCGCCGTCGCCAGAGGTGCCGTGGGCGCTGCCGAGGATGGAATGGCCCCGGAGTTCGCCGGCGAGGGGCTGGGTGCTCCAGGATGAAGCGGTGAAGCCATTGGTGTATTCGTAGAGTGGCAGTGCGCCACTCGAGGACGTTGCGACGGGCAACCCCACTGCGGGGAGCGTCGCGCCGATGATGACGACGTTGGCCACCAGGGTTAAGCGTCGAAACCTCACTCGCGTCCTTTGCCTATCGGGTACATCCTTGCGTGAGAACGTGCATTCTCAGCCTAGTTGTCGGGAAATTGTCAACTCAGTTAGCGAAGCGTCGTGACGTGCACCACGCGTGCCACCGGGCTATAGCCATTCGCGTTCTTGGCGCGCACGCGGATGGCGTACTTGGTACGCGCCTTTAAGTTCCTCAGTACGAGGCTCGTAGCGCGGCCGGGGTACGAGTGCCACGTACGGCCCCCGTCGAGACTGATCTGCAGGGCGACGACGAAAGGTGACGTTGACTTGTGCGCGGCGACCGAGATCAGGGCGCCCCTGGATCGTGCGGTCACGCGGGTGATGGTGGGGGTCAGTGGCTTTTGTTGGGCGAGGGGGACGGGGTGAAACACCGTCTTCGACGTGTAGAGCAGGGCGCCGTGGAGTTTCACCGTCAAGGTGACCACCCCGGGATTCGAAGTTGACAACGTGAAGATGGCGTCACCTCGGGTGTCGCTGGTGACGCTGTAGAGCGCGTGGCCCGCAGGCTTGACACTGGAGGGGTCGGAGTCGAAGATGACGCGCCCTGACGACGCCTTGGCGATGAGGGTCACCGCAGTGTCCTGGACCGGATTGCCGCTGGCGTCGTGCAGCACCACCGTGAAGTGCGACAATGAGTCGACGTGCGAGGTCTTGGTGGAGGAAACTAGCGCGCTCTTGGAGGGGCTGACGGGGCTCGGGCAGAGATCGTCGACGAAGCTGGTGCTGGGACTGCCCAACCCTGTGGCCATGTCGTAACCGACGCCGGCGGAGTACTTCCCGGTGCCCTTGAGGTCGTTGCTTCCCGTGGTGACGTCGATAAATCCCCGCGACGTTCGAGCGAGAGCGTAGAGCGTGGGATTGAGGAATCCCAAGCGTGTCGTGCCACAGACCTGCGCGGCGGTCGCGACGATCGCGCTCACCAGCGGAGCACCAATGGACGTGCCGCCGATGGAGGACCACGTTTGTGTCGCCGCGCTTGACTTGCCAGTGAAGTTCATCATGAATCCCGTAACGGGGTCGGCCATTACCGAAAGGTCCGGGACCATTCGCATCGTCTCGCTCGCGGTCATACCAGGGGCGTTCTGCCAGGACGGACGCGACCATATTTGCGAGACGCCGCCGCCGCCGGCGCCGCCGTTCGCGTTCCACACCGTCTCTACCAGGGGATTGGCGAGTGAGGTGACCGAGAGGCCGCCCACACCCGTCACGAGGGGCTGTGACGCGGGGTCGTCCACCGCGGGAGCATTGCTGGTGATGCCCGAGCAGTCAGAGGAGCCACTGTCGCCGGCCGCCGCGATCACCGTCTGACCCTGGGCGGCCATCTGCTCGAAGATCAACTGCTCCGCGGCGACGGTGCCGGTCGGGTCGATTTCGCAGTCGCCCCAGGACGTCGAAATGATCGACGCGGAGTTGTCGCTGGCGATGCGCGCGTACACGTCGATTTGCCCACTGGCGGTGTTGGGCGCCTGATAGATCTCGAGGGAGGCACCCGGTGCCAGCGCGCCGGCTTCCTCGACATCGAGGGTAGCTTCGATGTTGAATCCACCAGTGGTACCCCCATCGACATTGATCGCCGTGACCGACGGAGTCAATCCGTAGCACGAGAAGTAGTTGGCGGTATCGGTCGGGTCGTACTGGCCGAGTTCGTACAGCGCGATCGTCTGGCCCACTCCGGTCTTACCCGTGGCCCACGCGCTCGAGAGTCCGTAGAGCTGAGCTTGTTGCTGGGCGCTGTAGCCCCCTGCGCCGTTGGGGATATTGCTGTCACTCGATCGTGCGCTCACGCACGTTGCGGGCGTTGCCGCTGCGACAGAGTGTGCGCGGCGCGGCGAGGAGACCAGTCGCGGCGTCATCGGGATGACGCTTGAGAGACCGGTGATCGACGTCACTTCGCGGGCGATGCTCGAGGGCAACGTCGCCGAGTGCGCGAATTGCGCGCGCAGCGAACCGTCGGAGAGGTGCACGGTCTCCACGGGCGTGGCGAAGGCGCGAGCGATGTCGGTCGTGCGACCCGACATCTCGAGAATCGTGCGTCCCGCGTTCACGAGGCGCACGTGCAGGCCGAATCGCGTCAGGTACGTGCGCACCGAGTTGAGAGTCGCGGTACTCGCACCGAAGCGTGCCGCGAATTGTGCGGGAGTGAGAAAGTGACGATAGAGCGGCGAGGACGAATTGGTGAGAGCGTTGAGAAAGGTTGTCAAGCCCGAAGGATCCTTCAGGGCGAGCGCTACGTCGAAGTTGGTCGAGATGGGCACCGCGACGATACGAGACGTGGCGGGCAGTAGCGTCGTTGCCGCGACGACGACGCGCGCGTCGGCTGCGGTCGCGACGTTGGAGACGGGCAGAGCGATGGCCGCACTCGTGATGCTGAGGACGAAGAGAAGCGTAAGAAAGCGGCGTGCAAAGGACGTCATCGTCCCAGCCTAGGAAACGTGGCCCATGGTCATGTTGCCCCACGGTCTCGGGGTGGTCAAAAGTTAAACAATTCTTAGTTGTCAGAGTTGGCGCGGTCGTCAGCCGCGGTGTAGCGCTTGAACAGGTCGCCGCACTCGACGCAGATGGAATCGGGGATCACGCCCGCGCGAATCAGCCATCCGAACATCGTGCAGCCCAGGCAGTACCCCAAGAAGCCTTCGAGAGAGGCCGCGATGACCAGCGGGATCAAAATCCACCGTGCTGCTCCCCAACCCGCACTCAACCACGTAATCGTCGCCGCCACGGTGAACGCAGCGCCGACGGCCTGGGCGAAACGTTTGGGGGGACCCGGTACGAATTTCTGCCACGCGATGAGGCGAGGAGCGCTCACGCGGGTGGCGAACTGGCCGAGGGGTGACAGCGTGGGTCCAGTGGCGACCCGCGCCAGGAATCCGTACGTGAGGGGAATGAGTATCCAGGCCCAGCTGGTGACGAGGGCGAGCACGCTCATCGTGACCACGCCGAGCGCCACGGTGCGCGCGGCGGCGTCGTTGACCGGATTCGGGAAAGCGAACAACTTCTTCATCCCATAAATCTTAGTGAAATAATCAACTTTCGACTCACCGATTTTCAAGCCAGTCGCACGGTCGTCACCACGCCGATTGTCACGATGAGCCCGCGCACAACTCTCGGCGAGAGACGCTGAATGATCCAGGTTCCCATCCAACCCCCCACCAGGGTCCCGAGAAGTAGCGACACCACCGCCCAGACCACGAGGTGTCCACGGATAAGGAAGATGACTGCTGCGGCGACATTGATGATCGTCGAGAGGACACTGCGCAGACCTTGCAAATCTACGAGTTCCAGGGGCAAGGCCACGGCCATGACCGCGAGGAGCAAGATTCCCAGCCCGGCTCCGAAGTATCCTCCGTAGACCGCCACCAAGAAGACACCCACGTAGAGGAACCATCGACGACCGGGGTGCGAATGGTCGATGTGCGCCAGACGTCTGGTGATGAGCGGCGATAGCGCGAAGAGCAGCGTGCCGGCGCCGATCAACCAGGGGACGATCGTGCGAAACGTCGTGGCGGGGAAGGCGAAGAGCAGCATGCACCCGAGTGCCGCGCCCGCGAGGCACGACGGGAGCAGGGCGACGAGCAGTTGTCGCTGCGGGGTGATCTGGGTGCGAAAACGCCACATCCCTCCGACGTAACTCGGCGAGACGCCGACGGTTGTCGAGATATTGGCCGGCAACGGGGCGATCCCCAGGGCCAACATGGTGGGGAAGGTGAGGAATGTTCCACCACCCGCGACTCCGTTGGCGATGCCCGCGGCGACGCCCACCACCAGCATCAGGAACATCCGCCATCCGAGCGGCATGGCGGAGGCGAACATTCTTACTACTCTACGAAGGTGAAATCTTCGCAACATCGAGCTCGCAATACCGCGTTGCGCGCTCGGGCTCATCTACCGTTAGCAACGTGTATCTGATGACCGGCGAACTCATCATCCCCCACGACGCGCCGATTGACCTGATTCGTGCGGCCGGGGGTATCGTGATTCGTCCCCTGGGGGGTGGTCGCTTCGAAGTGGCCTGTATCTTCCGCGAGGCCCGCGGCGACTGGACGTTCCCCAAGGGCAAGCTCGACCTGGGCGAGTCCTTTGAACAAGCCGCGCTGCGCGAGGTGCTCGAAGAGACCAGCATGAATTGCGAGGTCCTTCGCTTCGTCGGCACGACCAACTACACGCACCGCAAGGGCAAACCCAAAATCGTGGCCTACTACCTCATGAGCGTGGCGGGGGGAGAGTTCACGCCCAACGAAGAAGTTGACGAACTGGTGTGGCTACCGCTGGAACAGGTGCGCGAACACCTCACGTGGGACCGCGACCAGGAGCTCTTCGACCTCGTGGTGACGATGTCCGAAGTGCGCGCGCAGGCCTCCTAGACACCATCGTCGCCTCGTTACTCGTAGACATACCGCGGAGTGACTCGGCGACGTCATTCAACGCGGACCACCCGTGCGATTGCCAGTTCTACGCGTGAACGCGTGACTGGGTAAGATGAATTTGCTTGGAGAGGTGGGTGAGTCCGGTTTAAACCACATTCCTGCTAAGAATGCGGCCTGCGAAAGTGGGCCCGAGGGTTCAAATCCCTCCCTCTCCGCCACGAAACACCGAGCGCGCCGCGCTCGGTGTTGCCACATGAAGGAGTTGTGTGCGGTACTGGATCGAGACGCTCGGGTGCCCCAAGAACCTCGTGGACTCCGACAAATTGGCGGGACTCTTGGAGTCCCAGGGCTACCTCGTCGCGACGAGCCCCGAGAGGGCCGATCTCGTGGTGGCGAACACCTGCGCCTTTATCGAAGCCGCACGCGAAGAGTCCATCGAAACCGTGCTGGACCTGGCCGATCGAAAGCGCGAGGGTGCGCGTCTGGTGGTGACCGGCTGCATGGCCGAGCGCTACGGCGACGAACTCGCGGCCGCGCTACCCGAGGTGGACCTCGTCGCGGGTTTTGGTGAGAGCCTGACCAGCGTCGTGCCCTCGACGCCGGTCACCCTTCGCCCGCGTCCCGGTTCGTCGTTCGATCTGTTGAATCTGCCCCGGCCCCAGGCGAAGGCGCCCTGGGCCTACGTGAAGATTGCCGAGGGCTGTGATCGGCGATGTGGCTTCTGCGCGATCCCGACGTTTCGCGGTGATCAACGCTCTCGCTCGACCGAAGAGATCTTGATCGAAGCGCGCGCCCTCGTCGCGGGCGGCGTGCGCGAGTTGGTGTTGATCGCGCAGGACCTCGCGAGTTGGGGTCACGACCGGCGTCGGGCCGGGCGCGGTGAGGCGCTCGAAGTGCTCGACGACGGCGGCACGCAGCCGTTGATCGAACTCACGAAGACGCTCAGCCGCGAAGTCGAGCGCGTGCGCCTGCTCTATCTCTACCCGTCGGGTCTTACCCCGGGACTGATCGAGACGATCCTTTCGACGGGCGTGCCGTACTTCGACCTCTCGTTGCAACACGCCTCGAGACCCCTGATGCGAGCGATGCGTCGCTGGGGCGACGGGCCTCGATTCCTCGAGCGCATCGCGGCGATTCGCGCCGTGGAACCCGACGCGACGTTTCGCTCCTCGTTCATCTTGGGCTATCCCGGCGAGACCGAAGACGATCAGCGCGCGTTGCTCGACTTCATCGAGGCCGCGCAGTTGGACTGGGCCGGGTTCTTCACGTTCTCTTCGGAAGTGGGCACCTACGCGAACGATCTCGACGATCCCGTCGACCACGAGCTCGCCCTCGAGCGACTGCGCGAGGTCTCCGAACTCCAAGACACCATCACCGCGAAGAAGCGTGACGCCCTGGTGGGTACTCGCCAACGGTTGCTCATCGATTCAGTTGGTGTTGGTCGAAGTGTCCGCGAGTGCCCGGAGATCGATGGCGTCGTCATGGTCGATCCCTCACTTATCGTGGGTTCGATGGTGGAGTGTGAAATTGTGGCGAGCCACGGAACGGACCTGGAGGCGGTCGCGCGGTGAGTACCGATCGTACCTACGGCCCGTCGGCGTTGCTCACGCCCGCGAACATGATGACGGCCTTTCGCATCGTCGTGGCGCCCTTCTTCATCTACCTGATCGTCTTTCATCGCATCTCGTGGTGGACGACCATCGTGGGACTATCGGTGGCGGCGTCGGACTTCTTTGACGGGATCGTCGCTCGCCGTCACGGCACGACGACCTCGGGCGCCTTCCTCGACCCCTTCGCCGACAAGGTGATCGTGCTCGGCGGGCTCTACGCCATGATCGCGTCGCGTCCGCACGGACTGACATTCTTCGTCGTGCCCTCCATCCTCATCACGCTGCGCGAAATCGGGATGAGCGTGTATCGGGCGCGCGCGGCCAAGCACGGCCTCTCTATTCCCGCGAGTCGACTGGCCAAGTGGAAGACCTTCGTGCAGGACTGGGCCATTGGGTTCTGCGTCTTGCCCCTCACCGGTCACCACCCGGCGTTCGCCTTCGTGACGATCTGGTTGGCGGTCGTCCTGACGCTCTACACCGGATGGCAGTACTACGCCGTGGGAAAAAGGGTCGTCGCGAGTGCGCGTTGAGATCGTCGCGGTGGGTACGGAACTTCTCCTGGGACAGATTCCCGACACCAACTCGCAGTGGCTGGGCGAGCGCTTAGCCGCGAACGGTATCTCTTCGTACTTTCACCAACACGTGGGTGACAACCACGAACGCATCGTGCTGGCCTTTCGAACGGCCCTCGCTCGCAGTGACGCGATGATCGTCTGTGGCGGGCTCGGCCCCACCCAAGACGACATCACGCGCGCCGCCCTCGCCGAAGTGATGAACGTGCCGCTCGATCGCGACGAAGCGTTAGTCGCGACCATTCGAGAGATGTTCGACTCACGCGGACGCGTCATGCCCGACAACAACCTGCTCCAGGCCGACGTTCCTCGGGGGGCCACGATTATTCCCCAGACCCGCGGCACGGCGCCGGGACTCATCTGTCAGGTCGGCTTAAAGGTGGTCTACGCCGTGCCCGGCGTGCCCTACGAGATGAGTGACATGTTCGAGCGGGCCATTCTGCCCGATCTCTTAGAGCGTCAAAGCGAGTCGGGCGAGACCTCAGTCATTCGCAGTCGAGTGTTGCGCACGTGGGGCGCGAGCGAGTCCGCGCTCGCTGAATCCGTGGCCGAGCGCTTCGAGGCGCTCGAACACGGCGGCCAAGTGACCATTGCGTTTCTCGCGTCGGGCATCGAAGGTATCAAGGTTCGCCTCACGGCTCGTGGCGACAACGACGAAGACGCGTGGTCGCTCCTCCGCGACGAAGAACGAACGGTGCGAGCACTGATCGACGAGAAACTCGGTGACATCATCTTTGGCGTTGACGACCAGACCATGGAAGACGTGATCGCGGACCAGCTGCTCGCGCGCGGCGCCACACTGGCCGTCGCCGAGTCACTCACGGGGGGGCTTATCGCGAGTCGTCTCGTGAACGTCGCGGGGGCGTCGAAGTGGTTTCGCGGCGGCGTCGTGAGCTACGCGTCGCAAGTGAAGTTCGACGTGCTGGGTGTGCCCGAAGGACCCGTCGTGAGCGCCGAGGCCGCCGAGGCGATGGCCGTAGGTGTACGAAAGCTGCTCGGGGCGGACTATGGACTGAGCGTCACCGGCGTCGCCGGACCCGAAGAACAAGAGGGTCAGCCCGCGGGCACGGTCTTCGTCGGACTCGATCTCGGCGATCAAGTCCACCACGTGGCGCTTCGACTGCCGGGCGATCGGCCACGCGTGCGCGCCTACAGCGCCATCAGCGCCCTCGACGCGCTTCGTCGAGTGCTCGAACGTCACGAGGTGTCGCCCCCCATGTGATTGAGGGGAGATGAACCTCCGTTGAGACCAGCGGGCGCGGGCACGATGATGGTCAGCTTGACTCGCAAGGGTCGTACGTATCTGGGACCGCGGTGGGGCGATTGATCTCTCCTCAATCACGTAGTGGCGCCAAGCGGAGCCGTCACAGTTTCTTCTTCAAATCAGTACGGCTTTACATGCCGGTGTTCAACGCCATCACGTACGTGGCTCTGTTGGCCGACCACGAGAAGGTCACGAAGAGATCATTGTCGCCAATGTTCCAGGCGCCCGGCGAACCGGAGAAGTGAAGATTCATAGACACGAGCAAGGTGAAACTTCGTTCGCTGGTCCAGGAGAACGGCAGGTAGCTTGTGACATTCCCGCTGTGGAGGCGGATGATAACGCCTCCTTGCTGGCTTGCGGCGAGATACTTCTTTGAGGCAGCGACCGGACCAAGCGCGTGCCACGCAATGAGGTAGTTCTGTATCTCAGCGACCGCCGCGTGGTAGGTGGCTTGGCGTGCGCGAGCGGTCGAGAGAGACTCGATGGGTCCCACGGCGGTGGTCGTGACCTTCGCGCACACCGAAGTGGCACCGCCGCTGATGTGGACGTAGATCGCTCCCGTGCCGCTGGGGGTGAGTACGACCCCGTTGGCGGTGGCGGACTCGCAACGACTCTTGGGCCAGTTCGCGGTGTTCATGAACGCGTACTCCAAGTACGCCCGACCGCCGCGCGCCTGAAGGGTGACGATGATGCGAGGAGGGTGTGCCCGTACCCAGCTCATACTGACCGGGCCGACTGACGCCCTACTCGTTCCAATGACTGGTTGGGCGCGAGGTACGCCTGACAACGTGCACGCGGTTGAACCATTGTTGGTCAATCCAATGAGGAAGTTCGACTGGGTGGCGATGCCGTCGAGGCCAAACATCGTCGCCGTGAGGTGGCTGCGCGCGGTGCAGGGGGGCGTCCGCGAGGTCGACGCGCTCGAGGTGGATTCGAGACTCATGAACCACGTGCTCGACAGAACCAGGAGAAAGGCGACAACTACGTCTCGAATCGTTGCGGTGGAGATTCTCATGCGCATCTCCTCTCGAGGGGTGTCAATCAGAGCGATACCACCCCTTACAGTACGGACATTTGGCCCGATCGCGGGCGGGACCAAAGTCAATTGTTGCCGCCATTTCGAGACGAGCGATGTTGGAGGAAATCGTCAGCAGATATCCTCCGCGCCTCCACGCGATTAAGGGAAGACCCACCGGCCCTTACTGAGGTGGAGGGGCGCGCCGGGGGTAGACGTCACGTGCCTCTCCGTAATCGGGGGTGGTTTATCCCACCTCCATCACACGGTGGAGGCCTCGACGACCTCATCTAATCTCCCTTAGGAAAGAGAGGTGGCCATGTCGTCACTCGAGGTCGAAGTAGACCCGTCGGCTTTTGGGTTCTCCACGGAGCGTCTGGCGCGCATCAAGCCGGCCTTCGATCGTTACGTCGCGGACCGGCGCCTCGCTGGCTGGCTCGCGACGGTGTCGCGCGGTGGCCAGCTCGTCTGGAGCGACAAGGGCGGACACCGGAATCGG
This sequence comes from Acidimicrobiaceae bacterium, assembly GCA_003168075.1. Taxonomy (GTDB): domain Bacteria; phylum Actinomycetota; class Acidimicrobiia; order Acidimicrobiales; family RAAP-2; genus RAAP-2. Next base: position 2,695 of record PMTL01000014.1, on the reverse strand, counting down.
GAAAAGGAACTCGAGGTCACGGACGACACCATCTGGCGCATCTACTCGATGACCAAACCCATCACCGCGATCGCGGTGATGATGCTCTACGAAGAGGGCCACTTCGATCTCACCGACGAGGTCGGCCAGTGGATCGACGCGCTGCAGGAACCTCGCGTGTGGGAGGGCGGCACGCCGGAACACCCCGTGACCGTGGCGGCCGTCGAACCGGTGCGAGTCCACCACCTCTTGACCCACATGAGTGGACTGACCTACGGCTTTCACTATCTCCACCCCGTCGACGCCATCTACCGCGACAAGGGCTACGACTTCGGATTTGCCAAGGGCGCGGATCTCGTCCAAGCCGTCGACGACTGGTGCACGAGTCCGCTGCTCTTTCAACCGGGCTCGAAGTGGAACTACTCGGTCTCCTTCGACGTGTTGGGCCGCCTTATTGAGATCTGGAGTGGTCAGCCCCTCGACGTCTTTATGAAGGAGAGGATCTTTGACCCACTGGGCATGAGCGACACCGAGTGGTGGTGTCCGCCGGAAAAGGCGGACCGTCTAGCGACGCTCTACGTGCCCTCGAACGGCGACTCCTTTCCCTTTGACGACCTGGGCAAGCATTCGCTGCACCCGCCGCGCATCTTCGGCGGAGGTGGAGGGTTGCTCTCCACGGCCTACGACTACAACCGCTTCATGACGATGCTGCTTCGCGGTGGCGAACTGGACGGGCAGCGACTGGTGTCGAGTCGCACGCTCGAACTCATGATCGAGAACCACCTGCCCGGCGACGGCGACCTCGTGGACCTTGCCGAGGACTCGTATTCCGAGGCCGCTTACGCCGGTCAGGGATTCGGCTTTGGCATGTCGGTAATGATCGACCGGCGCAAGAACAAGTCACTGGTCACGGAGGGTTCGTTCTTCTGGGGCGGCGCGGCTTCGACGACCTTCTGGGTCGACCCCATCGAAGACCTGGCCGTTGGGTTCTACACCCAACTCCTGCCGAGTGGGACCTACCCCATTCGACGTGACCTGCAGCGATTCGTCTATCAGGCGTTGGCTGATTAGTGGCTCGCAGCTTCGAGAAAGGTTTTCTCACGTCAGATCGCGTCTCTCCACTAAACAGAGAGCGTGCGCACGACTCGTCTGATTTTTCTGGTGGTGCTGCTCGCGGGCCTGACGCTGAGCGCGTGCGGACAGAGTTCCAGTAGTCCTCCGGTTAAGCGTGCCCACTCTCGTTGGACGATTCAAACCTCGCTGAAGAGTGGCGCGAGGCTCGTAGGAATATCGTGCCCTTCGGACACGTTTTGTGTTGCGGGAGACGGGAGCACCGTCAAACAAACGACCGATGGTGGCCAGACGTGGACGGAGGATCGAGCCGCTGCGTCGTACTCCGTGTACGACGAATCGTGCGCGGCCAATTATGTGTGTCGAGGCATTGGATCTCGAGGCGGGAACTACATCTATTTCATGAGCGAAGTCTCGGGCTCCACGTGGGTTCCGGTGTCCGGGAAGATTGCCGAGCAGGGCGTTGTGGGAGTCGACGCCATTTCGTGCCCGTCGACCAGCGAATGCGTAGCCGTCGGCACGGCCGCGCCCGGCGGTAACGCGAATCACTATCCCGTCTGGGTTTCGAGCGACCTCTCGGCGACGGGATCGTCGCGGGCATCTATCTGGAAACGCTCAGAGATTTCGTTTCCCAACCTCGGAATAACTGGTGGCCTTCAGGCGGTGTCTTGTCCTAGCGCGCGCGTGTGTTACACGGTGTCAGACTTCTACCAAGACGGCGCCGCCTTCTTCAAGTCATCGTCGGACGGCGCGTCGTGGAGGCCCGTTGCTATGAAGCACGTCGCGAAACTCTCACTGGCCTCTCTGGAATCGTTGACGTTCAAGAGTGTCTCGTGTCCCACGAGCGAAGCGTGCACTCTCGTTGGACTGACTCGAAGCAACGACCTGTTCATCCTTCAGACGAAAGATGGCGGCACCAGCTGGCGCTGGACCGTGGAGTTGGGTGCGCGTGGGCCGTCATTCAATGGACGCTCACCGATCGTCTCGTGCGCCAGTGCCGCCGTCTGTGTCGTCGTTGATGACTACACGACGTTTCTCACGACGAATGCCGGCGTGAAGTGGGTGAACGAGTACGAACCGCGTGCCGACGGGCTCATCGAGTCCCTCAGCTGTCCGACGTCGCGAGAGTGTTTTGCCACCGCTTCACGCGTGGTCCTCATCAATGACGCGGTCGCCTCGCTCGGGGCCGGCCGCATCCTCACCTTTAGCGAGGTCCCCTCGCCGTGAGCCGCTGACCGAGGAGGGGGATCGCGACGTAGAAATGGCGAAAATCCGCCAATTCTCACCGCTATCGTGGGTTTAGTTCCACGGTGGGCTGTGCTGAAGAACCGGGAGGTAAATGCCCGTTACGAACAAGTGTTCGTAGTACCCTAAAACCTAGGCGGACGCCGACCGATGTCACAGGGGTTATCTAATTTGCCCCGATGACGAAAAACAAGGAGATGGTAATGGCAACCGATGATCGCGACAAGGCTCTCGAAGCTGCGCTCGGCCAGATAGAAAAGCAGTTCGGCAAGGGTTCGATCATGCGCATGGGCGAGACCATGAACTTCAACATTGAGTCCATCCCCACCGGCGCCCTTGCGCTCGACATGGCGCTCGGCATTGGCGGACTGCCGAGGGGGCGCGTCGTCGAACTCTACGG
>PMTL01000038.1 GCA_003168075.1 Acidimicrobiaceae bacterium | reverse complement strand
GTGGCTCCGGTGAAATTGGTGCCGGTGACGGTGAGCGAGGTTCCTCCCGCCGTCGAGCCTGAAGACGGGCTCACGTTCGTGACGGTCGGCGCGGGCGTGCCCCCGGTTGCCGCCGCGATCAGCACCGCGACTCCTCCGGACAGACCACTCGGACTCTGGGTGGCCGTGGGCTGCACCGCTGCCGAGACGTTGACGTCGTAACTCGCGANNCCGTTCGAAGTGTCGACGCTCCATTGGGTGCTCGTCCCGGCAGTAGAGCTGAACTCCTCACTTCCCAGTCCCGTGTAGGTGGACGCAACACTCGCGGAGAACGTCACCGTGGCCGTGGCCGCACCGGCGGTGGCGACCGGGCCGGTCCAGATTTCTAGGTCTTGACCGGTGTAGCCAGAATAGGAATCGGCACGCGTCCAGGTGCTCACGCCCCCTCCCGATACTGACGACACGGTAATGCCCGTCGCAGCGGCCTTGACAAAAAGCACGAGCAGATCGCCCACGTGTTGTGGAGAGAGCGCGAGCGACGTGGTGTCAGTTCCCGCATGAAAGGCCAGGGTGCCCACAGCTGAGATGCTCGGACCCGTGGAACCCGTGTAGACGTAATGATCCCCAGAACTCGTCGCCGACGTGCCATTGGGGGTCGTCACCGTGACGTCCACCGTGCCAGAGGATCCCGCCGGTGACACCGCCGTCACGGTGGTCGAGGACGTGACACTGAACGACGTAGCGGCCACCGAGCCGAACTTGACCGCCGTGGCTCCGGTGAAATTGGTGCCCGTGACGGTGAGCGAGGTTCCTCCCGCCGTCGAGCCGGTGCTCGGACTCAACGACGAGACGGTCGGCGCGGAAGGCGTGCCGTAGGTGAAGCCACTCGTCGTTCCCGCTAGCCCCGTCTGATTGACTACGGCGAATCCGGCGTAAAGTTCGCGCGTTGCGCTCGGCGTCAATGTAGGAAAGGTCACGACGGTTGACGACGGATTGTTGGAACTCCCGACCACGTCTTGGGACCATGTGGTCGTTGAACCAGCCCCGTTGGTGTATTCCTGCGCCTCGAGTTCGATATAGGTGGACGTAACAGACCCCGAATATGACATGGTGATGGTCGAAGTTCCAGTGGTGGCTACCGTGCCCAGCCAAAGTTCTGCGTCAGAGTTGGAACCCGCATTAGTGAGTTTGTGCCAGGTGGCACCTCCCCCGCTTACTCCCGTTACCGTGACGCCCGAGGTATTCAACTGAGCGGCGAGCACGAAAGCATCGCCAGCGTTCTGAGGATTGACCGAGAGTGTGGAGATACCTGTTCCCTCGGCCTGTGCCAGCGAACCCACGGCGGAGATTGAGCTCGTCGAAGGAGCCGTCACCGAAGTAAGTCGGCCGCCGAGGTCATAGCCATACGTTGTCGTCTCGAAGCCCGTCAGTCCCGGTGGGGCGGGCGTCGTGACGACCGTCTTTTCGCCCAGAGAGTTATACGTGGTCGAGTTGGCGTCGGTCGCAAGTCGATTGCCGTAACCACTCGGGAAATTGGTCGGGCAGCTGGCTGCAGTGAGTGAATTCGCCGCTACGCCGACGGGCGGCACAATTTCTGACACGTTGCCATCGCCGTCGTAGCAGGTGAGCGTGGCATTGCCTAGGGGATTCGTCACGAGTGCTTGTTCATCATTGGCGTTGAACGTCGTCGTCGTCGCGTAGCCGCGTGCATCGGTCACTGAGGTCGCGTTGCCGTCTCCGTCGTAGCCATACGACGTCGTTCGAGCGGTCACCGTTGAACCGGTACCCCCGCCTTGGGTTTCTGAAGTCAATTGACCGCCGGAGTTGTAGACGTAAGTCGTCGTGAAGTTCGCCGCATTCGCTCCCGTCAGATTCCCATTGGGCGCCGTCATACTGGTCTGCTCACCGTCGGAGTCATAACCGAACGTCGTCTTCGACGGGATCGTCGACTTCGACGTCAGATCGCCGCGCGAGTCATAGTTGAGTTGCGTTACGACACCGTCGGGGTTAATCGTGGCGCACGGCAACTCCGTCGAAGGAGCGGACGTCGTGCAAGAGTCATTTGTTGTTCCCAGTGTGACCGACTGGCCGTTGTAGAGGCTATACGACGTGCGAACCTGCGTGAGGGTGCCCCCGGACGAGTAGTCACCGGTGGTATGAAAGATGAGATTCCCGTCAGTGTCGTATTCGCTGTAGGTCACGTACGCAGGTGGCGCCGTTGTCGGTGGTGTGATCGTCGAGGTCCCAGCAGTGATGGGCGCCGGTGGAGTGAGCGAAGAGCACGGATTAGTGGCTAGTGGCTGAGCGACGCATGTTTGCTCTCCAAAGGTGTTGTATGTGTAGGTCGAGGTCTTGCCCAGGCCGTTTGTTTGGGAGATGAGATTGCCGTTGGCGTCATACGTGGCAGAAGTGGCATTACCGTTCGGATCCGTCGTAGACGTTGTTCCCAGACTGGTGGGGTCATACTGATACGTCCACGTCGCGGCGGAGCTGGTTCCTAAACCTTTCGTCACAGATTGAAGAGTGCCATTTAAGTAGTCCTGTACTTCAACATTGCCGTTGGGATCGGTAATCGTGGTAGTTCCGCCAGTCGAAGAAAAGTTATTGCCCGTGTAGGCATACGTCGTCTCATTGCCCATTTGATCAGTCTGCGTTAACACTTGACCCAAACTGTTGTACGTGTTGACGACGTCAGTGCCCGCACTAGAGCCACCGGTCTGGCCATTGGGAAACGTCATCGTGAGCAGTAAGTGGGCGCTGTTGTACGCGAAGGACGTGACATTGCTCAATGGATCTGTGACACTCGTCAGGTCACTCGACGAGTCGTATGCGTAGTGCGTGACGCGGCTGAGAGGATCGGTCACTGACGAGACAAGTCCATTTGTGCCGTAGGCGAACGTCAATGTCCGGCCACTTGAATCTGTGACCGTCGACAATCTTCCTGAAGAGTAAGACAGCGTCGTGGAGTAGCCATTGGGGTCAGTAATCGAAGCCAGTTGTCCAGACGAATTAAACTTGTACATCGTCGTTCCTTGCCAGTCATAGAGATAATTACTGCCAGACGTTGTCAGAGTCGAATCTGACGACGTCGGCAACGTGAAGCCTCCACTACCGTTAGGTTCCGCAGTGACCTGTGAGCCGTCGTCCGCAGTAATGGTGATTGAACTGTCGCCATTCACAACGAGATTTTGATCGTAGGAAGATGACCAGCCGTATCCGAAAATTCCTTCTGTTGCAGCGTTGAGCGAATTGTAGGTACGAGTGAGATCGATTCCGGGACCATATCCTGAAATCGATGAATCCGAGAAGATGTGCCAGAAGTCTCCGCTGGCGCAGTTGATTGGATTTTTGCCATTGTTGCAGGCTGTCGGGTGCTTCTGGCTATGGCTCCTGCCCTTTCCTGCACTTGACTCGTTTGCCGTCGGCAATAATACCGAGTATGCGTATGCGGCTCCCTGTAATGGGTTCGAGCCAACCTTGTGAGCGGGTGCCCCAAACATCGCGACAGAACTCGAAAGACCGACCGATTGGCCGAATCCGTCACCGTTTACTCCATCTTGGCCATTGAGTACGGCGCTTTGCGTCCACGAACCTCCACTGTCCGAAAACAAATACCCAAAACCAGCACCGAACAACTGGTCTAATGCGCCGATGGCGATAGTCGAGCCTGATATCGCTACCGACCAGCCGAATTGGAGATAATGACTTCCAACAATTGGCTCCAACTTCGCCGACTGCGACCACGTCGATCCACTCAAATTGAAAACATACGCCGCGCCTTCGTCGGTATAGGCACTGCTCTCGTCCGAGGGACCGACAACAATATTGTTTCCTGAAATTGCGACTGAAAAGCCAATGCCGTCGCCGGTCGTTCCGTCGGTAGCAATCAGTTCAGTCGTGAACGACCACGTCGATCCACTTAAATTGAAAACATACGCCGCACCTTCACCGGCGTTGCCACTTACAGTCTTGTCGCTCGCCCCAATGACCAGTGTGCTTCCCGACATCGCGACAGCGGAGCCAAAATAGCTATCGGCAGTGCCGCTGGGCTCTATCAAATCAGCGGACTGCGACCACGTCGACCCACTGAGATTGAAGACGTACGTTGCTCCTTCCGACATATTTCCACTGACAGTCTTGTACCCTGCCCCTACTGCCAAATTGCTCCCTGAAATAGCAACGGAGTCACCGAATTCAGCGCCAGCAACAGGGTCGAGAGCGGTAAGCGGGGTGGTCTGCGACCACGTCGAACCACTGAGATTAAAGACGTATGCTTCACCAGCACCGGAGTCGCCACTGACCAATCGTCCTGGCGCCCCTATGACCGCAGTGTTACCTGAGATGGCCACTGACGCACCAAATTCGTCACCAGCGGAACCTCCAGTAGCGAAGAGTTTCGCGCTTTGGGTCCAGGTTTCTCCACTTAAAGTGAAAATGTACGCCTCACCTTGGTCGGTTTGTCCCGCCACCGTGGCACCAAGAGAACCAACTATGGCCGTCGAGCCCGATATTGCGACGGAGTCTCCAAAGTTGTAGTTGGCAGCACCGTCCGAAGCTGTTAAGTCGGGAAACTGGGTCCATGTTGGGTCGACAAGCAGTGGATAGCGAGCATGCTGATCGTCAACCGTGATGGTCACGACACTTCCACCGTTGGTGACGCCAAGTTGAGCCCGAATCTTTGCTCCAGTGGCGTCTGTGACCTTCAAGTGGCCGTACTGGGCGAGTGTTCGTCCACTTGGACTCAATAGATTAATTGCGTCGCCAGCTATGACAGACCTCAAGCCAGCGACCGGAACTTCAATCTTGAGTGGGCCAACGCCATCAATTCTCTGTTGAATCGTGAACGACTGCTCAACTCCAGAGGACATTGATTGAAATTGATCCTTTATCGCCCGGTTTCCGTACTCGGCGCCGGTCGGCGTGCGATCTACAGATGGGGCAATTCTGGCGGCATTATCGCCACGCACGATTGACCCAAGTCCGACTGCGAGTTTGAAGTTGGCGCCAGTTATGTCTGCTCCGGCGGAAGAAAATTTCGCAGTTAATTGACCGACACCTAAATCTCCGTTACCCAGCGTCTTGGCAATGGCATCTTGCAATGCCGCCGGCGCATTCTGTAATTTCGTCTCCTGACCAGACACATGGTTCGTGGCGATCCTGGCGATGCCACTTTGAGCTTCGACCGAAAAAATTGAACCTGACACCACGAGTACGAGAGCGAGAAATGCAAGGACTACGCTCCTAGTGGCTGACTTCAATTCGTCCTTGACGTCACCAACGTAGAGCATCGAAGGGGTGGCAAATTGACTTAGCCTCTGCCGCCAACCCCCGTCACTCGGATACCGGAATCCTTCACGAAATTCGCCAGAATTGCCCGTGCCGCCATTAACCAAGGTCACGATTTCGTCCAGTCTCTGGGCGACTTTGACCAGTTAGAAGTATTGATAGTTGGCGCAAAGTTAGAGTCTTTTGACTGAACGACAATGGAATTTGTCCCAACACCTCGTCAATTAAATGTCTACGGAATCACAACAATTCTTTACAGACTGTCTGGCCTAAATCACCAGCATTTTGGACCAATGAAGGAAATTCACGCCACGAGAATACCTGTCTAGATGCGTCCGACGTAAATTACGCCGACGTTGATCATCGCAAATCCAATCAAGATTTCGGCATGAAGATAACCGCCAAGCGTAAATGGAGTAACTGCGGCCGCTGTCCATCTAGTTAAAAAATGCGACATGTGAACACCAATATTCTCCGAAGCGAGCAACTCACGAACTAGGTGAACGAGGAGGGACCATATCTGAATTCAACTAGAGTCGTGCCCGACTCGCCGGACTACTAGGACTTGTCTCCACCGCCGGTAACCCTGCCGAGAACCAATGTCACTTGGCAATTTGGCATCTCGCCTAAGCACCCGTGGAGCGCCAAAAATGAGCATCCGGCAGCAGCCTCAGAACAAGAAAATACCGAGTGTTTCACCAGCTGGAACTGCACCACTCGGTCAACACAACGTGGCGCAGTGCTACGTCGCCATCGACGCCAATTTTAGGCCGGAGGTACCGTTGCGTGGCGTCGACTTGTAATCGGATGGCTAACACGACTCCCACCTATACGCACGCATAGCTAGGCAGCGTCAGCGCGATCCTTCAGTGGCACTGAGTGAGCCGCACCCACGCGCACTGCCTTTCCCGATCATCCTTCTTGGACCTCCCACTCCATCCGTCTCCACCCGCAATTCCTAACACTTCCACTACTGGTGACACCCGATCCGGTCTTCACTTTTCGTTCCTTGCGCTCCCCTGCTCATCGTTCTTCTTGCGCTGCCCTGCTTCTCAGGTGGCTTCTGAACTTTGCCTCACACGTCTGGCACTCGAGGTTAAACCAATCATTACCGCGACCGTTGTGACGCATGGGTGTGCCAACGACATGATGACCATTCGACGACTCAGCATCGGAGCGGGCTACAAGTACCTGCTCAAATCAATCACCGTGGGCGATGGTCCCGAGGGTGCCGACAAGTCGGATCTGGTTCGCTACTACAGCGAAACTGGCACTCCCCCGGGGGTCTTTCTGGGCTCCGGACTCGTCGGTCTCGACGATGGTCGCGGTGTCGCTATCGGCCAATCGGTCACCGCGGAGAACCTCCAACGAATGCTCCAGGACTGCGCCGATCCCATCACCGGCAAGGTGCTCGGCCGGGTTCCCAGCACCAAGGCGGTTGGCGGTTTCGACCTGACCTTCAGCCCCTCCAAGAGTGTGTCCGTGGCCTGGTCTTTGGCCGACAGGAAGACCCGCGAAATCATCTACCGGTGCCACCAGCAGGCCATCGCCGAAGTCCTTAGCTACGCCGAGCGCGAGGTCTTTCACTCGCGAACCGGAAGCCAAGGCTGCGTCGAGGAGGACGTCGTGGGGGTCGCCGCGGCGAGCTTCACCCACTTCGATTCTCGCGACGGTGATCCCCAGCTCCACGACCATGTCGTCATCCTCAACCGGGTCCAGGCCAAGAATGATGGTGCCTGGCGGACCCTTGACAGCCGGGGACTCTTCGCGTCAGCGGTGATGCTCTCCGAGATGCACCAGGGCGTCCTTTCGGACCTACTGACCTCCGAACTCGGTTGGGACTGGGAGGCCCACACCCGACGTTCCAGCGTCGCCCCGAAGTGGGAAGTGGCCGGTGTCTCACAGCGCCTCATGGACGAGTTCTCCCAGCGCACTGCCGCCATCGTCAGCGCCAAGGATCATCTCATCGCCCAGTTCGAGGAGGATCACCACCGCGCCCCGACGGACGTCGAAGTGATCAAACTGCGCCAGACGGCCACCCTCTCCACCCGGCGAGCAAAGAAGAGCCACAGCTTCGGGGACCTGACCGAGGAGTGGTCCGCACGTGCAGCACCGTTCCTCGACGATGAGCCCATGGCGTGGGTTCACGAACTGGGCGGAAGGGACGTGCTCGCCCTCACCAGTGAGGAGTTCGAAGAAGAGATCCTGCTCGACGTCGCCAATTCGGCTCTCGACGTCGTAAGCACCAAGCGGCCCACGTTCTCTCGTGCCAACGTCCAGGCAGAAGTGTTTCGCCAGATGCAGGGTGTTCGCTTCACCCAGCCGGTGGAGCGTATTCTCACCGCCGCTCGGGCAACCGACCTGGCCGTCGCTCAGGCACTCCTCATCACCACTCCCAACCTGCACCACACGCCACGCTTCCTGTTACGCAGCAACGGCACCTCCAAGTTCCAAGGAGCTGGCCACTGGCTCTACACCTCAACGACACTGCTCGACGCCGAGGCACGTCTACTCGACGCGGGCCAGCGTCTCGACGCGGCCGTGGTGTCTAGCGCCGCGGTGGCTGAAGTTACTAGGCAACGACTCCCTGGCAAAACCTTCAAGCTCTCTGTCGACCAAGCCCACGCCGTAGAGCAAATCACGACCTCGGGTCGGGTCCTTGATCTCCTGGTGGGTCCGGCGGGCACGGGAAAGTCAACGGCAATGGCGGGGCTGCGAGCGGCGTGGGAACTCGGGCACGGTGCCGGTTCGGTCATCGGACTCGCACCTTCGGCGGCTGCGGCCGAGGTGTTGGGCGACGACATGAGCATCGACACCGACAATCTCGCCAAGTGGCTTCACGAGCACCGCCAGCACGGCAAACGAGTTCGCGAACTTGGTGAGCTGCGCGAAAAGGTCCGGCTGATCAAACGCGAGGGTCGAGTACCAAGTCCCCGACTGCACGCGAGCATCACCCGATGCGAGGAAGCACTGGCTCGCTGGACCCTTCGCCCCGGTCAACTAGCAGTCGTCGACGAGGCCAGCCTGGCCTCGACCTTCGCGCTCGATGAACTCACTTCCGCCGCTCTCGACGCTCGCGCCAAGATCGTCCTCGTCGGCGACTGGGCCCAACTTTCCAGTGTGGACGCCGGAGGTATGTTTCGCACCCTCGTGCGTGACCGCGGCGAGGACGTGCCGACGCTGGCGGACGTTCGTCGCTTCAAGGCGGTGTGGGAGAAAGAGGCCAGTCTCAGGGTCCGCAACGGCACCAACGCCGCTCTTGCTACCTACGCCACGCACGGCCGGATTGCTGACGGAACTCGTGACGAGATGCTCGACGCCCTCTACACAGCGTGGAAGACCGACACGAAGCGTGGCCTGCACTCGTTGATGCTGGCTAGCGACACCGCGACCGTGAACGAGCTCAACGCTCGCGCCCGGAGTGATCGTGTCGCCAGTGGCGCAGTCATCGAGAAAGGAGTTGACGTTGCGGGGGCGATGACCGCTGGCGTCAACGACCTCATCGTGACGCGTGAGAATAACCGACAACTCATGACGGAGACGGGCTGGGTCAAGAACGGTGACGTGTGGACCGTCTCGGCGACACATGCGAATGGCTCAATGACCGTCACAGGAGTCAGTCGACACAACTCGGTCGTCTTGCCCGCCAAGTACGTCGGCGAGCACGTCGAACTCGCCTACGCCACGACGGCGCATCGCGCGCAGGGGCGCACCGTGGACACGGCACACGCGTTCGCGAGTCCCACCACCACCCGCGAAGTGCTCTACGTCGCCCTGACGCGAGGATCAGAGTCCAACCATCTCTACGTTGACACCCACTACGACCCTGATCC
>PMTL01000160.1 GCA_003168075.1 Acidimicrobiaceae bacterium | reverse complement strand
ACGTCCAGGTGGCCACCTCGAATCATGGCAAAGGAAGAGGCGGAGTCGAAAAACGAGGCACCCTCTAGCACCGTGACTGTCTCTTTCCCCGCATTGATGAGGTCAGGGTTTAACTCATCGTCACGGGGATAGGGGCCCACGCCAAGAATTCCGTTCTCGGAATGAAGCACTACGTGTTGGCCCTCCGAGATGTAATTCGGCACGAGCGTGGGAAGGCCGATGCCGAGATTCACGTACTGACCGTCCCGCAATTCCCTTGCCACACGCTTGGCCAATTGTTCTCGCGACAAAGCGATCATGACGACACCATCCTTTTCTCAATTCTCTTCTCACAATTGGGGACGTGGACGACGCGTTGCACGTAGATCCCCGGGGTATGAATTGACGCGGGATCGAGTTCGCCGGGCTCAACGAGTTCCTCCACTTCCGCAATCGTCAACCGACCCGCCGCCGCGCACAACGGGTTAAAATTCTGAGCCGACGCTTCGTACACGAGATTGCCGTGACGATCTCCGTACCGAGCATGTACCAGAGCGAAATCAGTGCGAATTGCACGTTCGAGTACGTGAGGTCGACCTTCAAACTCCCGAATTTCTTTACTCGACGTCGCCTCCGCGACTCCTCCGGCACCGTCGTATCGCAGAGGTAAACCGCCTCCAGCGACTTGCGTGCCGACTCCGGCGGGTGAAAAAAAAGCCGCAATACCCGCTCCCCCTGCCCTCAAACGCTCCGCGAGTGTCCCCTGGGGAACCAGTTCAACTTCCAACTCGCCGGACAAAAACTGCCGTTCGAATTCCTTGTTTTCCCCCACGTAGGAACCGATTGTCTTTTGGATCCGGTGAGCCGAGAGAAGGACTCCAAGTCCCCAACCATCGACACCACAGTTGTTGCTGACTGTCTCGAGATCATCCACACCACTGTCCAACACGGCCTGTATCAGTGCCGACGGAATCCCGCACAGCCCGAATCCACCTACTGCAATGGAAGACCCACTCGTTATATCCTCAACCGCATGAGCAGCGAAGGTAATCTCCTTATTCATCCATCCATCCCCTTCCAAGTCTTGGCAAATGAAGAGAGCGATTGTTGGGGTTGTTTTCCAAAGTCGCTAAATCAATCTGGAACCCTAGCGCTACACCAAGTTCTGAAGTGAAACAGAGTTGCAAAAATCACTCAGTTCAATGAGTTGCCGATCAGCGCCTACCTGACCCCTTGCCTGGCGCGAGTCGGGTTCAAATAAATTTGTGAGTGAAAAATCACGTAATCACTCAATTCCGTTCGCATATTCTTTGAATATTCAGCCAATACTTCAACCACGGGTCGCGTAGTACTAGCTAGGGAGAATTGCGATGTGCAATGACGACAGCGCACTCGATATCACGCTTGCTGACGAGGCACTCGACGATGACTGCATGTACGGGGCGGGAGGCTCACACGACTGGCTGAGTGCAGAGATTGCGGGGACCCCGGTCAATGGTCCAGAGCAACTAAGAGTCGTTGTTGGTGTTGCTCGTTCCACAGCTCCTTGAACTCGACCGGAGTCAGGTAGCAAAGGAAGCTGTGAAGACGTTCTCGATTGTATTCGTGACGCCAGCCCTCGAGCAGCACCTGGGCTTCGAGCAATGACTCGAAGAGGTGACCGTTCAGATATTCGTCGCGGATGCGTGAGTTGAACGATTCGATGTGTCCGTTCTGCCAGGGCGAGCCGGGGTCGACGAAGGTGGTGGCGGCGCCATGGAACCGACACCAGTCATGAATTGCGAAGGCCGCGAACTCGGGCCCGTTGTCACAGCGCAGGAATGTTGGCTTGCCATGTTTGGCGACGAGTTGATCGAGCACGTTCATTAGGTCATCGGCGGTGTTGGAGCGCTGGACGTGCACCGCCAAGCACTCGCGGGCAAAGATGTCTTGGATGTTGAGCGGCTTCAATTGGCGCCCGTCACGGGTCTCGTCGAATTGATAGTCCATCGCCCAGATCGCGTTGGGTCGGATCGGACTCATGGCCCCGACGTGCTCGCCCAGTCCGCGAAGGGGCTTCTTACGCTTGCGATAGGGGACTTTCAAGCCCTCCAAGCGCCACAGGCGTTGGATCCGCTTCTTGTTCACCCGGTGTCCCTCGCGCCGGCGATGCTGATAGGCCCGCTTCCAACCCCAGCGGGGGTGGTCCTTGGTGAACGCAATGAGCCAGCGACGCAGTTCCTTCTCGTCGTCGGTGGGTAGGGGTGCATCGAGGCGCTGGGTCGAGCGGTGCTGACCCACGACGCGACAGGCCCGGCGTTCTTTCGCCCTGAACGATTCCTCGAGCATGTCAACTGCTCGACGGCGGGCGTTCGGGGTCAGAAGTTTCCCTTGGCGACCTCTTTGAGCATCGCGACGTCGAGGGTGAGATCGGCGACGATGCGCTTCAAGCGTCCGTTCTCGGTCTCGAGCTCCTTCAGACGCTTGGCGTCGTTGGCCTTCATGCCGCCGAACTGGTTCTTCCATCGGTGCCACGTCGATTCGGCGATCTCGAGGTGTCGACAGACCTCGGCGAGGTCCTTGCCTTCGTTGAGCAGTTTGTCGCCTTCGGCGAGCTTTCTGATCACCTGCTCGGGGGTGTGATGCCTCTTCTTCATGATGTCCTCCTGGCTCCATTCTGGAGCATCGGGACTCTCAGTCGCGCTGGATCATTTCAAAGGGGCCCGCGCAACCGGGCTTGCGTTTCCAATTCTGCAAATACAAATAAACTCGTTATTTGTGGAAAAAAGCACTATTCGCGTCGGTCTCCTTGCATATGGTGCAATTGGACATGAGCACAACCAAGCAGTCCAAAACACAGTCGGTCTCGAACTTTTGGCTGTGTGTGACACCAATCCACAACGTGTCGAAGCAGCACTGCAACTTGCCCCGCAGGCAACCGCTTTTAGCGATGCAAGTGAAATGCTGGATTCTGGCCTTCTTGACCTTGTCGTTATTTCCACTCCACCGAATAGCCACTATCAATGGGCCAAAGAATCACTGCTACGAGGCATTCATGTTGTCCTTGAAAAGCCAATGGCGCTCACTGCTGATCAATGCGATGAATTGATCTTGCTTGCATCAGAAAAAGACCTCATGCTTGTGGTGTATCAGAACCGCAGATTTGATGAAGACTTTGTCACGATGCGCCAAATCATTCGTTCCGGTGACATTGGCGACGTCTACCACTACGACAGTTTTGTCGGCGGGTATTCACGGCCGTGCGATTATTGGCACTCGAATGCCGAGGTATCTGGTGGTGCAATTTTCGACTGGGGAAGTCATCTCATTGATCAGATTCTGAACATCATCCCTGATGACGTCGCACATGTCAGTGGGCAAAACCACAAGCGCGTATGGACCCATGCAACGAATGCTGACCACACACATGTCACCGTGACATTTTCGTCCGGCAAGCAAGCAACTTTTGTTCATTCCGATCTTGCTGCTGCTCGCAAGCCAAAGTTCTATGTGCTGGGTACCGAAGGCGCAATCATTGGTGATTGGGATCCTGCGGGTGAACCAGCGGTCGCCGATTTACCCGCGATATTGACCGTGCATCACGTTGACGGAACTTCGCGTATTGCGCCATTACGACCGCTAGAACCGCACGAATTCTATCGCTCAATTGTCGAGTACATTAACAATGGATTTCCTATGGAAGTTAATGCACTGCAATCTCGCAATGTTGTGGCAATTATGCAAGCTGCCGAACAATCAGCCATGCAAAATGCTTTGCCAGTGACACCAGTGCTTCGTCGGTCGTAGCAAGTGGCTGTTAATTGGGGCTTCCTTGGCGCTGGCTTTGTTGCCAGTCGTGGCCTAGCCCCCGCCGTTCACACATCGCGCGGAGCAACCTTATATGCCGTCGCCAGCCGCGATGAGCAACGGTCTGCAACTCTTGAACCTGAACGAGTTCATGCAACATATGACGACCTTTTGGCCGACGAACGTGTCGATGCCGTGTACATCAGTTTGTCGAACAGTCAACATATTGAGTGGGTGACAAAGTCGCTCGAGGCCGGCAAGCATGTTCTCTGTGAAAAACCCCTTGGATTAAGTTCCATTGAAACAGCGGCCATGTTTAATTCTGCTGCGCACAACGGTCGACTACTTGTTGAAGCAGTGTGGGGCAGATGGCATCCACGTTTTGCTCGCATGGTTCACCTTGTTACCAGTGGGGAAATCGGAGACGTCGAGCACATCGAGACAGCTTTCACATTCACCTCTGAAATGACCGACAACTATCGACTCAGTCCATCAATGGGTGGTGGAGCATTACTTGATGTGGGCTGTTACCAAGCGCACGCATGGGTCGCACTCACTAAGGGCGCCTCTGATCTCACAATTACTCAACTTGAACGCACAATCGGGCCAACGGGCATTGACCTGACTACTGATCTCAGAGTGCGCATCAACAACAACATCACCGCACACTCGGTAAGTTCATTTGCCTTACCGAGCCATCAACAGTTCATTGTTCAAGGGTCTCACGGGCAGATCAGCACCGAAGTAGGTGAGTCCTTCACAACATGGAACGAAACCAGTTCCCTCCTGGTCAATGATGTGCTTGAAGAATTCCCTGTCACAAACGCTTTTGTAGAAATGGTGGAAAATGTCAGTGGAGTAATTGACGGCGACAGTGGCTGGATTGTGTCTAGTGCAGATTCAATTCGCGTTGCGGCCATTCTCGACTCCATCGCACGACACCCGTAACTCAAGTACTTTTGGTTTGTTGCGTAAGCAATGGACTGTGCAGTCAAATGCACTTGTGTTGTCTTGCACCCACTGGAGACCTTCCACCATGTAGCGAGCCTACGAAATCGTCTAACTTCAATCAGTGACCCTGAGAGCGAACTACGGTGTCCGATACTCGGCGTGACAGCGCCTTAGGAAAGTAGCTGAAATAGTCGGCGACTCCTTCACCCTTTAGATGTTTGCGGCTTTGTTCGCTCGATTACCTGACGCCGGACGAATTTGAATTACTATCCTCAACACTAACCCCGGCCAAAACTCTCATTGGAGTGGCTCACTAGACGAGGACCAGGTCACGGTGTCCAGTTTCCGGGGTCCACTCCACAACGCCGCCGCGGTGAATCAAATGCGACGAAGGGGAATCCGACGCGTCACCATCACTGTCGCGGAAGGTGGGCGATCAGACAGGTGCGGATCGTCGCCGTCGCTGTCGCGCACGAGATTTCCCTCGCCAGCCCGCCAGGCCCTTAGTTTTGATGTCCGCCATGTCGTGGCTCAGCGTGCGAGGGCCTTCTCCTCTGCGCGACGGGCGTGAAGTATGGGCTCGGTGTAACCAGCCGGTTGGGTCGTTCCCTGGAACACGAGATCAGTAGCCGCGTGGAACGCGACACCGTCGAAGCCAGGGGCCATTGGCACGTAA
>PMTL01000086.1 GCA_003168075.1 Acidimicrobiaceae bacterium | reverse complement strand
GATGGCCCTGGCCCCACTGGGCACGATGCTCTTTTCACGAGTCCTGCGCCACGACCCCAGCGATCCCTCGTGGCCCGACCGCGACCGCTTCATCTTGAGTTGCGGACACGCGTCGATCTTGCAGTACGGGCTCGCGCACTTCTTTGGTTACGACCTCAGCGTCGACGATCTGCGGGCCTTTCGACAGCCTCATTCACGCACCCCCGGCCACCCGGAAGTTGGTGCAGCCCCCACGGTCGAAGTGACGACGGGTCCCCTGGGTCAAGGCATCGCCAATGGCGTGGGCATGGCGATCGCTGAACGCGTGCTGCGCGCGTCCTACGGCGACGATTTAGTGGGTCATCATACGTGGGTCATCGCGAGTGACGGCTGCCTCGAAGAAGGCGTCAGCCACGAGTCGGCGTCACTCGCGGGCTCGCTGGGGCTGGGTTCTCTCACGGTCTTTTACGACGACAACCACATCACCATCGATGGCGTCACCGAGCTAGCCCTGCACGACAATGCCCCAGAGCGTTTCGCCGCCTACGGATGGCAGGTGATCAACTTGGGTGAACGAGCCAACGACCTTGACGTCCTCGAGGGCGCAGCGCGCGACTCCATCACCGAAACCGACCGACCGACGCTGATTGTGGTGCGATCGCACATTGGTTTCCCCTCGCCGACGATGATGGACCGCCGTGAAGCGCACGGTACGCCCTTCTCCGCGGAAGCCATTACCGAAGCCAAGGCGATTCTGGGCGTCCCCAACGAGCCCTTCGCCCTCGATCCCGACCTACCCGCACTCAATCGTGACCACGTAGCGCTCGGCGGCGACCTGGCGGGTCCGTGGCGCGAACGATTGGCCGCGGCCGGTGAAAGAGGTGTGCGGTACCTTGATCAGCTCGCCACCGCCGGGCGACTCGAAGGTGGCGGCGGTGTCGAGTTCTACGACGGCGGCACCATGGTCCCGACGCGCAAGGCCATGCAGCGCGCGATGGACGCCTTCGCTGCGCACACGCCCGGCCTCACTGCGGGTTCGGCCGACCTCACCGACAACACCGGAGTGATTCTGAAGTTCTCCACCACCCAGGGCCGCGACAACCCCGATGGACGCCAGATCCACTACGGAATCCGCGAATTCGCGATGGGCGCGGTGATGGTGGGCCAGGCGCGCCACGGCGGGCTACGGCCCGTCGGTTCGACGTTCTTCGTGTTCAGCGACTACGCGCGTCCGTCCATTCGTCTCGCGTCATTGTCGCACGCGGGCGTGCTGTTCGTCTTCACTCACGACTCGGTCGGCGTTGGTGAAGACGGTCCAACGCACCAGCCCGTTGAACACCTCGCCGCCCTGCGAGCGATGCCGCGCCTGCACGTCGTGCGACCCAGCGACGCCAACGAGACACTGGCGCTGGTCGAGAACTACCTCCGTGACCCCGTGCCCCCGACGACCGCCCTGATCTTGACGCGCCAGGACGTTCCGGTACTGAACGGTGACGACGCTCGGGCGTCGTTTGCGGGCGCCGCGCGCGGGGGTTACGTCCTGAGAGAGAACGACGAGGCGTGTTACAGCCTCGTCGGTACCGGTTCAGAAGTATCACTCTGTCTCGCCGCGAGCGACGCTCTGAGCGAGCTCGGCATCGCCACGCGCGTGGTCGCCCTGCCGTGCTGGGCGTGCTTCGAAGCCCAAGACGAGAGCTACCGTGCGAACGTTCTTCGTCGCAACATTGCGTCGGTCTCGCTCGAGGCTGGCGCCACCTTGGGATGGCACCGCTACGTGGACGTCGCGCTGGGCATCGACGATTTCGGGCTCTCGGCGCCGGGGAGCTACGTCTTTGAGTACTTCCACATCAATGCCCAGGCGCTCGTCGACTTCGTGAGTTCGCGAGTGGAGGCCTCGTCATGACCAGACTGCATACTCTCTTCGACGACTTCGGCCAGAGTCCCTGGATCGACAATATTCGTCGTGACTGGCTCGAGGACGGCACGCTGGCCGAGCTGGTGACGAAGGGCGCCCGCGGGGTGACGTCGAATCCCGCGATCTTCGCCAAGGCATTCGCGACGTCATCGGCCTACGATGAACTCCTCGCTTCGGCGTCGTCGAGTGACCCCGAGGTGGTCTTTGAGCGTCTGGCGAGCGCCGACGTGCGTGACGCCTGCGACGTCCTCGGTGCGCTGCACTCGCAGAGCTGCGACGATTTTGATCGAGGTCTGCGCCGGTACTGTGACGGATTCGTGTCGCTGGAGGTCTCGCCACGCTTGGCGCGTGACACCGACGCCACGGTGGTGGCGGCCAAGAGACTTTCATCGGGGGTCGCTCGACCCAACGTCATGATCAAGATTCCCGCGACCCGTGAAGGGCTGTCCGCCATCACCAGTGTGCTGGGCGAAGGCATCAACGTCAACGTCACGCTGATCTTCTCTCTCGAACGCTACGACGAGGTTCTCCAAGCCTGGTGCGCCGGGCTCGAGACGGCGCACGAGAACGGGCACGATCTGGGTCGAATCGCCAGCGTGGCGTCGTTCTTCGTCTCGCGCGTGGACGCGGCCGTCGACAAGCTCCTCCCGGTTGGTGATTCCTTGCGCGGCAGTATCGCCAACGCCCAGGTCGCAGCGGCGTACCAGCTCTACCTCCGCTGGATGGCCAGTGATCGCGTCGTCGCGTTGCTCGCCCAAGGTGCCCAGGTACAGCGTCCCCTGTGGGCCTCGACGTCGCCGAAGAACCCTTCGTATAACGATTTGCTCTACGTCGACTCCATCGTGGCCGACGAGACGGTGAACACCATGCCCGACGCCACGTTGGACGCCGCTCTGGACCACGGAAACTTTGCGGAGTCCCTGCTCGCGACGCCGGCCTCCATTGCGCAGACCGCCGCGATTCTTGACCGGTTGCCCCGCGATATCTCTCTCGATCAGGTGACCGACCAACTCGAGCGTGACGGTGTCGACTCCTTCGCCAGTTCCTACGAGGAACTCTTGACGATCATTTCATCAAAGTTGACCGGCCAGTAGTCCCAGGGTTGGTCGTCTTCGTGTGAGAACTACTCGATGCCGACGTGTCCGACGACGCGCCAGCGTCGGGACGGTTCTCGTAGTATCGAGGTCATGAAGAACCTCACTTCCGTGATCAGCGTCGACGACGTGTTGGAGATGTCGCTGGACGAGTTAGCCGTCGTCGCTTTCGATCGGGCGCGAGCGGCGCACGGTCACGTGGTGACGTACTCGCCCAAGGTGTTCATTCCCCTCACGCACCTGTGCCGCGACCGATGTGGTTACTGCACTTTCGCCCAGGCCCCCGCGCGCGCCACGGCACCCTTCATGAGCCTCGAGGATGTCATGCAGGTGGCCCAAGCGGGTCGCGACGCCGGTGTGAGCGAAGCCCTGTTCACTCTGGGCGAGCGACCGGAACTGCGCTACGACGAGGCCGCGCGCTGGCTCGCCGCGCGTGGCTACCGATCGACCGTGGACTACGTCGCCAACGCGGCGCAGATGGTCCTGGAGTCCACCGGACTCTTGCCTCACGTCAACGCGGGTGCGCTCTATGAGTTCGAACTGCGTCAATTACGCCCCGTCGCGGCGTCACAGGGGATGATGCTCGAAAGTGTGGCGGACCTGCCCGCACACCGACTCTCCCCCGACAAGGAGCCGGCGCGACGCCTAGCCACGCTGGAACTCGCGGGAGAGCTCCAGATACCCTTCACGACTGGACTCCTGGTCGGCATCGGTGAAACCCGTCAGGACCGGATCGTGACCCTTGAGGCGATTGCTCAGAGCCACGCGCGTCACGGCCACGTTCAAGAAGTCATCATCCAGAACTTCTTGCCCAAGCCCCGCACGGCGATGGCCAAAGCGCCCGCCGCGTCGGACGAGGAGTTCTTCTGGACGATCGCTGTGGCGCGACTGCTGTTGCCCGACGAGATCCATCTCCAAGCTCCACCAAACCTGAGCGACGACCCCACGAAGTTGATTGCGTACGGCATCGACGACTTTGGAGGTATCTCCCCGGTCACCAAGGACCACGTCAACCCCGAGCGGGCCTGGCCCGCCATTGCGACACTGAGTGCGGAGTGCGACGCGTTGGGCTTCGTGCTCGCTCCTCGACTCACCGTCTACCCCGATTACATCGCGACCGACGGCTTCCTCGACGACGCCGTACGTCCCCACGTTCTGGCCCAGAGCGACGCCAGTGGACTGGCCCGCCACGACGAGTGGTATTCGGGGGCCGAAGTGACTCCCCCGCCGCCGCCCACGACGAGCGCGCGCACCAGCGCGGTGACACAGATTCTCGCACGCTATGAACCCGGCTACCGCTTTGAGCACGCCGAGCTCGTGACACTCTTTGAGGCTCGTGGTGGCGACTTCAACGCCGTCGTCGAACTGGCGGACCACGTCCGGCGTGAACTCGTCGGAGAGCCCATCAGCTTCGTCATTAATCGCAATATCAATTACACGAATGTCTGCACGTTCAAGTGCCGCTTCTGCGCGTTCTCCAAGGGCCCCCTCTCGCTCAACTTGCGTGGCGACCCCTACCTTTTGACCCTGGACGAGATCACCGAGCGAGTGCGCGAGGCCTACGACCGCGGAGCAACGGAGGTGTGCCTACAGGGCGGAATTCACCCGAACTTCGACGGGGAGTACTACATCGACGTCATCGCGGCGGTGAAGGCGGGCGCCCCGACGATCCACATCCACGCCTTCAGCGCGCTCGAGGTGTTCGAGGGCGCGCGTCGTTCCGAGCAGGACCTCACGACGTACCTCTCGCGTCTCAAGGCCGCGGGACTGCGGACCCTGCCGGGCACGGCGGCCGAGATTCTCGACGACCGCATCCGCAAGATTCTCTGTCCCGACAAGCTCTCGTCGGATCAGTGGCTCGAAGTGCACCGCGCGGCGCACTCGGTGGGGCTCAATTCGAACATCACCATCATGTTCGGTGCGGTGGAAGGTGCCGACTCGTGGGCGACGCACCTGATCCGCACGCTCGAGCTTCAAGAGGAGACCGGCGGTTTCACCGAGTTTGTGCCGCTGCCCTTCGTGCACATGGCGACGCCGCTGTTCCTGCGGGGAAAATCTCGCAAGGGCCCCACCTTTCGCGAAGCCGTGCTGATGCACGCCGTGGCGCGCCTGCACTACGCGACGAAAATCAACAACATCCAGGTGAGCTGGGTGAAGATGGGTGTCGAGGGATCGCGTCGTATCCTTCAGGCCGGGGCCAACGACGTCGGCGGGACACTGATGGACGAGAACATCTCGCGCGCCGCGGGTGCCGTACACGGTCAGGCCATGGACGCCGAGATGTTGGAGCAACTCGTCGCGCCGCTCTGCCGACCGCTGCACCAACGCACCACGCTGTACCAGGCTCTGGCGTGACCCCAGACGCCATTGAGCGTTTCGTTGCTGAAGCCACCGCCGGTACGGTCACGTCGCCCGAGCACGTGGCGGCCATCCGGTCCCTGGTGACCAGGGCACTTTCGCTCGCTCAGTACGAGAGCAACCTCGGCGACTTACAGAGTGCGGTGACCGCCCTCGACGAGTTGCTCGCCGGATCGCAACTGTTTCAACACTGGCACGACACCCCCAAGGCCACGGTCTTTGGATCGGCGCGCACCAGACCCGACTCCGAGCTCTACCAACTCGCGTCGGCCTTCAGCGCCGAACTCGCCGCGCGCGGCTGGTTGACGGTGACCGGCGCGGGACCGGGGATCATGGAGGCGTCCTCCAAGGGTGCCGGACGCGACAAGACGATCGGCGTCAATATCGAGTTGCCCTTCGAACACGGGACCAACGCCTTCGTCGACGTTGAACACCGTCATATCGCGACGTCGTACTTCTTCACGCGCAAGGTCATCATGACTCGCTCCTCGCAAGCCTTCGTGTCCTTCCCGGGCGGCGTGGGCACGATGGACGAGCTCTTCGAGATCTTGACGTTGTTGCACACCGGCAAGACCGACCCCGTGCCAGTGGTGCTGATTGACCGGCCGGGGGGCACGTTCTGGTCGTCGTGGCAGGAGTTCATGGCCAAAGAAGTGCTGGGCGAGGGTTACTTGAGCCCCGGCGACGACGTGTCGTACTTCTTGTGCGACAACGTCGCCGACGCGGTTGACGAGATCTCGCAGTTCTACGCCAACTACGTGAGTTGCCTCACCGCGAACGGTGAGGCAATCGTGACCCTGCACCACGGTCCGAGTGTGGCCGAATTCGAGCGCATGGTGGAGTCCTTCGAGAATCTACAGTTCGAACTCGACACCACCAAGCCCGGGGCCAGCCTGCGATTCAGTTTCAATGGGCGCAGTTACGCGACCCTGCGGCGCGTGATCAACGAAGTCAACACCTGGTCTGATCAGTCGCCGACGTAGCCGCGCAGGAGTCCCTCGGCTTTTTGTAAACTGCGTCGCACCTTGGCGAGGCGCCTCTCGAGTTCGTGGGCCTCGTTCGCCTCGTCGTCGCGCAACTGGGCGCGCACCGCGTCGAAGATAACGTCAGACACCCGTCGCTCGAGTGAGCTCACGGCATCGGCGAGGTCCGAGAGCGACTCGCTCACAGGGTGGACACCTCGAGTTCGCCCTCGGCGTAGAGGCGGCGCAACTCTCGCTTGTTGAATTTTCCGACGCTGGTCTTTGGCAAGGTCTCGACGAAGCTCCAGTGCTCCGGCAGCCACCACTTGGCGACGAAGGTGCTCAGGTACTCGCGCAGTTCCTCGGCGCTGACCTGCGAACCGGGAGTACGCACGACGACGCACAGCGGACGCTCGTGCCAGCGATCGTCGGCCACGGCGATCACCGCCGCTTCGTAGACGTCGTCGTGACCCATGACCGTGGTCTCGAGTTGCACCGAACTGATCCACTCTCCCCCGGATTTGATCATGTCTTTGGAACGGTCGGTGATTACCATGAAGCCGTGCGGATCAAGTGTGCCGATGTCGCCGGTGCGCAGCCAGCCGTCGCGAAACAACTCCGGTGCGTCGGCGCCGTAGTACGACCCGGTGATCCAAGGTCCGCGCAGTTCGAACTCCCCCACCGCCGCGCCGTCACGGGGCACGACGGCGCCCTCTTCATTAGTGAGACGTATCTCGACACCGGCCATGACGCGACCGGCCTTGACGCGATAATCAGTCTCGCGATCGCCGGTCACGCCGCGCGGGGGCAGTGAGACCGCCACCAGTGGGCTGGTTTCGGTCATCCCCCAGCCCTGGAGAACGTCGACGCCGTGACGATCGCGGAAGGCCTCGATCATGAACCGCGGGACTGCGGCTCCGCCGGCCAGGATTCGGTTCAGACTCGAGAGGTCCGGGTGGGGATGCTCCGAAGCGGCGCGGAGAAGATCGTTCCAGATTGTCGGCACACCCAGGGCCAACGTGGGACGCAGTTCGCTGATCATGTTGAGCAGTGGCTCACCCTGGAGGAACATCTGGGGCATGATCAGCTCCGTCCCGGCCATGAAAGCGGTGTAGGCGGCTCCCCACGCGTTGACGTGAAACATCGGCACCACGAGCAGGCACCGGTCTCGATCGCTGAAGGCAATGGAGTTGGCGCTCGTCGACGCCAGCGAGTGCAGCCACGTGGAGCGGTGCGAATACACCACGCCCTTGGGCTCGCCGGTAGTTCCCGAGGTGTAACACATGACCGCGGCGTCATCTTCATCCAGGTCGGGCCAGTCAAAGCCGGGCTCTTCGGCCTCGAGCAACTCCTCATAGTCGAGCACCTCGAAGGGAGCATCCGGCATTGATCCGTTGACGATGATGTGGCGCACGCTGCCAATGTGCTCCTTGATGCGCGCGAGCAGCGGGACGAGGTTGGCGTCGACCACGATGACCTTGTCGTCGGCATGATTGATGATGAAGACGAGTTGGTCGGGAAAGAGCCGCAGGTTGAGGGTGTGCAAGATGGCGCCCATGCTCGGGACCGCCAAGTAGACCTCCATGTGGGTCTGGTTGTTCCACATCAATGTCGCCACCCGGTCATCTCGACTTACTCCCAGTCTCGTGAGAGCCGCCGCGAGGCGTTCAGCGCGTAGGGCCACCTCAGCGAAGGTCCCACTCACTATCCCGGTGGGGGTCGCGGTGAAGATCTCCTTGTCGGCGTACATCCACTGGCCGTGGCGCACGATGTCGCGGATCAGTAGCGGCGCGTCTTGCATCGTGCTTCGCATGGAGCCCCCTTGTCGTTCTGGTTCGATGTTAGTGAAACGCCACTGGAATTTTGACCCGGTGCAAGGTGTTGTCATCTGACGATGTGACTAAGTTGTCAGACCCAATGGTCTCGAGCCAGGTCGAGATTCACGAGCCCGATATCTCCAAGAGATTCCTACGGGCTCGCCAGAAAAGTAGTCGAATCAGTGTGGCGACGAACGAACCAGGAGTGGTGTCGGTAATCGCGAAGCGCTGAGCCACTGCGCAGCCGCTCGTCATGTTCATCACACTCGAAAAGCTTAAGCCCGCCAGGCTCTTTTGAAAGTCACTCCTCGCACGATCGGGGTGATCTGCTCGGCGCTGTTGCGACGCCGGCGGACGAAAGAGAGTCGGAACCATCTTCCTGAATGTAATTATGAATTTTACATACTGTCAATTTCTGTAGAATATGATGGTGCCCGACACTCGCGGAGTACCCATGAAGCGCCAGTACCTGTCGGCGGAGTCGCGCAGAGAGTCCATTCTGCGCGTCGCTGACGACGTTCTCTCCAAAGAAGGTGTAGCGCACCTCAGCATTGTCGAAGTGGCCAACCGGGCGGGTATCTCGCGCCAGCTCGTATATCAGCACTTCGCCGACCTCAACACGCTCTTGGTCGAAGTCATCCGCATGCGACTAGTCGAACTGCAATCGACACTCGAATCGTCGGACGGGTCTCGGCGAGGCGAGATCCGTGAGTTAGTGGAGATCCAACTCCGGCGGATCTTGAACTTGCCCGTTCGCGACCGTCAACTGATGCGCAATGTCTTCGGCGACATCACCGCGCTCCCCAAGGACCTATGGCCGACGATTGCCCAATTGCGCCAAGACGTGGTGACACGATGGGCCCAACTCATCGACCCACAGGCCAAGCCCACTTCCCTGGCGTACGCCAAGATGGGGCTCATCATTCACGCCATTTTGGGAGCGTGGGACCTCATTATCGACGGCACGCTGAGCGATGACGAGGCCGTGGGCCTGCTGCTCAAAGTGGTCGAGAGTTTATTCGTCGTGCCCTGGTAGGGACCGATTTCACCAAGAGACGCTGTAGGGCTCCACGGGAGCCGGCAATGCCGATGGTGCGCCGCTCAGGTAGCTGTCCACCGCGGACGCTGCGCTACGGCCTTCGGCGATCGCCCAGACAATGAGACTCTGACCCCGCACCGCGTCGCCGCAGGCGAAGACCGGAGTGGTGCCCGCGAGTCCCTCGAGTCGCCACTGGGTGGTGACCGAGAGTGTGGCGTGGGGAGTGACGAACTGTGCGGAGTTGAGTCCGAGCGCGTCGAGCTCGGGTCCGACGAAGCCCGCCGCAATCAATACCAATTCGGCGGGCGCGCTTGAGACCTCACTGGAAGGATTCTGACGCAGGACAATCTCGCGCAGCGATTCTTCGCCGTGGAATTCGAGGGTCTCGGTGGCGAAGCGTCGCTCGCCGCCCTCCTCGTGCGCCGTGGTGACCTTATAGAGCCGGGCCATAGTGGGCCAGGGCTGATCGGCCGGGCGATCGTGCGGCGGTTCGTCCATGATCTCAATCTGGGTCACCGAAGCAGCACCCTGACGATGCGCGGTGCCCAGGCAGTCCGCACCCGTGTCACCGCCGCCCAGAATGATGACGTGCTTGGCAGCGGCGTCAATCGTGGAGACACGTTCCTCGCGCACCGCGCGATTGGATGCTTCGAGGTAGGTCATCGCCGGGTAGACGCCGGTGAGCTGCGCGCCGGGCACCGCGATGAGGCGTGGGCGCGTCGAGCCAATCGCCAGCACGACCGCGTCGAAGTCGTCCTGGAGCTGCGAAAGCGAGGTGCCGTCTTCGCCAATGCTCGTCGATGTGTGAAAGACGATCCCCGCGTCGCTCATGGCGTCGAGCCGGCGATCGAGGACTGATTTTTCCATCTTGAACTCCGGGATGCCGTATCGCAGGAGGCCGCCAATGGCGTCGGCCCGCTCGAAGACTTCGACGTGGTGGCCGGCCGAACTTAGTTGCGCCGCCGCGGCAAGTCCCGCGGGGCCCGAGCCCACCACCGCGACGCGCTGAGAGCTCTGGACACTAGCGGTGCGCTGTACCGTGATACCGCGGGCGTAGGCGTGCTCGATGACCTCGTACTCGAGGCGTTCGATGGTGACCGGGTCGGCACCGATGCCCAGCACGCAGGCCGACTCACACGGTGCGGGGCACAGTCGTCCGGTGATCTCGGGGAAGTTGTTCGTGTCGAGGAGCTGTTCGGCCGCCTCCTCCCACTGGCCCCGGTAGACCAAATCATTGAAGGTCGGGATGCGGTTTCCGAGCGGACAACCCTGCATGCAAAAGGGGATGCCACAGTCCATGCAGCGAGCGCCCTGGACTTGGACGGCTTCGTCAACCTGGGGCTCGTAGACCTCGCGCCAGTCGCGCAGGCGTACCGCGACCGGACGCGTAGCGGGTCCTCGACGATCAAACTCGAGAAAACCGGTGAGCTTACCCATTTCGCATCTCGTCGCGTATTCGCTGATACTCCGACGTCTCGATACGGATGAAGTTCATTCGTTCTTGGCGCCAGTTGCTCAAAATGTCCGTGGTGACCACTGATCGCGTCTCGGCGGCGTAGCGCTCGAGCAGCGGGTGCAGTACGTCCTCGTCGGTGTACTCGAGGGGATCAATCTCGTAGACGCCGGCCGAGAGGTGGTTGTGCACGTCGTTCTCGGGGTCGTAGAGGTACAGGGTCCCGCCCGACATGCCCGCCGCCAGGTTGCGTCCGACGCCGCCCAGGATCACGACGATTCCACCGGTCATGTACTCACAAGCGTGGTCACCGGTACCTTCGACAACGATCGTCGCGCCGGAGTTACGTACGCCGCATCGTTCCCCCACGACGCCGCTGATGAAGATCTCACCGCTGGTGGCGCCGTAGCCGATGACGTTGCCCGCGATGATGTTCTCGTCACTCTTGAAAGTCGACGTCGTCGGCGGCGAGATGACGATGCGGCCACCCGAGAGACCCTTGCCGGCGTAGTCGTTGGCGTCGCCGGTGAGACGCAACGTCATCCCCGCCGGCATGAAAGCGCCCAGGCTCTGGCCCGAGGAGCCTTCGAAGTTGATCGTGACGTGATCGTTCGTCAGTGTGGCCGCTCCGAGGGTGCGCGTGATGGCGCTGCCGGTCAGGGTGCCCACGGCCCGATTCACGTTGCGAATCGTCATCGACAGGCTGACGGGAATTCCCGACGTAGCCGCCTGCAGAGCGTCGTTCATGAAGCGCCAGTCCAGCGCTTCGTCGAGGCCGTGCTCTTGTTTGACACTCTGGTGTCGCTGTTCGAGGTCGGTCTCCACCAGCAGAGCTCGAAGGTCGAGGGTATTGGCCTCGTCCGCCAAGGTGGTGACCTCGAGGCGTGAGACGTCGCCGACGAGTTCGTCAATCGTACGTACGCCCAACAGGGACATGTACTCGCGCACTTCTTCGGCAATGAACTCAAAAAAGTTCTCGACGAATTCCGGTCGTCCGGTGAAACGTTCCCGCAGCACCGGGTTCTGGGTTGCGATGCCGACCGGGCACGTGTCGAGGTGGCACACGCGCATCATCACGCAGCCCGACACGACGAGCGGCGCCGTCGCGAAGCCGAACTCCTCGGCGCCGAGCATCGCGGCAATGACCACGTCGCGTCCAGTCTTCAGTTGTCCGTCTACCTGCACGACCACGCGGCTGCGCAATCCATTAGCGGCCAGGGTCTGGTGGGCCTCGGCGAGTCCGAGTTCCCAGGGCGTGCCCGCGTGCTTCAACGAGGTGAGTGGTGCTGCTCCGGTGCCCCCGTCGTGGCCCGAGATCAAGATCACGTCGGCGTGCGCTTTGGCGACGCCCGCCGCGATGGTGCCCACGCCTTGTTCGGAGACGAGCTTGACGTGAATGCGCGCCTGGTCATTCGCGTTCTTGAGGTCGTAGATCAGCTGGGCCAGGTCTTCGATGGAGTAGATGTCGTGGTGCGGNNCCCTGCGCCATCTTGATCTGCAGATCGTCGGCATTGACCAAGAAGCGACTGGTCACGCCGAAGCGTCCCGAGGCTACCTGCTTGATCGCCGATCGTCGGTTGCCCGCCGGGTCGTTCACGTCGAAACGGTCCTCGTCTTCGCCGCCTTCACCGGTATTGGACTTGCCGCCGATCTTGTTCATCGCGATCGCCAGGGTCGAGTGCGCCTCTTCGGAGATTGAACCGTAGGACATCGCACCCGTGGAGAAGCGCCGCAGGATCGACGCCACACTCTCGACTTCGTCGAGGGGCAACGCGCTGGCGGCCGGACGAAGACGCAACAGACTGCGCAGCGTGACCGCGGCGTCGGCCTGTTCGTCGACCATCGTGGTGTACTCCTTGAAGATGTCGTAGCGCTTCTCACGCGTGGCGTGCTGGAGCTTCTGGACGGTGCGCGGGTTAAAGAGGTGTACTTCCCCGTCGCGACGCCACTGGTACTCGCCGCGGTTGAGGATCTCGACCCGCTCCGACGGTGCGGGTCGGTACGCGCTGGTGTGCAACTGCAGCGTTGAACGAGCGATGTGCTCAAGGGTGATACCCCCGACGCGCGAGCGAAAGCCTGGGAAGTAGTTCGCCAACACGTCGGCGTCGATACCGACCGCCTCGAAGAGCTGGCTGCCGACGTAACTCGCCACCGTGCTGACGCCCATTTTGGACATGACCTTGACCACACCCTTGGTGAGGGCCTTACCGTACTGGTAGCGAGCTTCGTTGGCCGCGATGCTGGTGATGTCACCGGTCGCCACCAGCGAGTCAATCGACTCGTACGCGAGGTACGGGCACACGGCCGACGCACCGAAGCCGAGCAGGAGCGACACGTGGTGCACTTCGCGGACGTCTCCGGCTTCGAGCACGAGCGCCGCGCTGGTGCGCAGGTGCTCTTCGACCAGTCGGTGATGCACGGCCGAGGTCAAGAGCAGGCTCGGGATGGGGGCCAACTCCGGTGACGTATTGCGGTCCGAAAGGATCACGATGTTCACACCCGAACGCACCAGCGCCACCGCGTCGTCACAGACTCGCTTGATCGCTGCGGCCAGTCGCTGGGCGTCGCTGCCTTCGCCCTCGACATCAAAAAGTCCGTCGACCACTTCGGAACGGAACGACCAGTCCGCTTGGGTCTCGTGAATGTAGCGGATTTTCGCGAATTCGTCGTTGCTCAGGATCGGCGAGGCGAGGACAATCTGGTGGCAGTGCTTGGCCGTTTCGTTGAGCAGGTTCTCCTCACCGCCCATCGTCACGCGCGTGGAAGTGACGAGCTCCTCGCGAATGGCGTCGAGGGGTGGATTGGTGACCTGGGCGAACAATTGCGTGAAGAAGTCGAACAACGATCGCGGCTGCTCCGACAATACCGGCAGGGCGGCGTCAGAACCCATCGATCCAATGGGCTCCTCTCCCACCTGCGCCATGTGGCGCACAATCATGCGCAGGTCTTCTTCGGAGTAGCCAAAGACCCTCTGGTGCAAGATGACCGAGGCGTAGCTCGGAGTGAGCATCGTTCGCGGCTCGAGTTCGTCGAGGGAGACCTGCTCCTCGTTGAGCCACTCCCCGTAGGAAGCGTGAGCGGCGAGAGTCGACTTGAGTTCCTCGTCGTCGATGATGCGGCCCTGTTCGATGTCGACGAGGAAGACCCGACCGGGTTGGAGGCGGCCCTTTCGTTCGATATTGGCCGGGTCCACCGGCAAGACGCCAACTTCGGAGGCGAAGATCACTCGCTGGTCCTTGGTGACCCAGTACCGAGCGGGACGCAGTCCATTGCGGTCGAGCACCGCACCCACGATGCGTCCGTCACAGAACGTCACCGACGCCGGACCGTCCCACGGCTCCATCAATGCGGCGTGGTAGCGGTAGAAGTCGCGCCGGGCCGTGTCCATCGCGGTCGATCGCTCCCAGGCCTCGGGAATCATCATCAGAATGGCGTGAGGCAGGGAACGTCCCGACTGCACGAGTAGTTCCACGACCTCGTCGAAGCTCGCCGAGTCACTCATGTTCGAGGTGATGATGGGTGTGAGTTCTGAGATCGGCAGCGCCAGTACGTCGCTCGAGAGCGTGGTCTCACGCGCGGTCATCCAATTACGGTTGCCGCGCACGGTGTTGATCTCTCCGTTGTGCGCGATGTAGCGAAATGGTTGGGCGAGGTCCCAGCGCGGCAAGACGTTGGTGGAAAATCGGCTGTGCACCACCGCGATGGCAGAGGTGAGCCGCACGTTGCGCAGGTCGCTAAAGTAGGCGCGCAATTGGGGTGAGGAGAGCATGCCCTTGTAGATCAAGACGTGGGGTGAACACGACGCCGCGTAGACGTTGAGCTCGTGTTCGACGACTTTGCGCGCGGCGTACATGGCATGCTCCAGGTTCGGCGCAACGTCGGCAACGACGAGTTGCTGGACGAACCAGGGCTCCGAGGCCGCCGAGGTGGGCCCGAGCAAGATTGAGGTCACCGGAACGTCGCGCCACCCGAGTGTCGACAGTCCGAGTGAGGCGAATCGATCCGAAATTGCCTCGGTGACCTGATCGCGGTCGACGTCGCGTGGAATCATCCAAAACCCGACGCCGTAAGTGCCCGCGTCAGGTACCACGTCGCCGAAGACGTCACGGATAAACGAGTCGGGCATCTGGAGCAGGATGCCGGCACCGTCACCGGAATCCACGTCGGCGCCGGTGGCGCCACGATGCTCGAGATTTTCGAGAATGGTCAGGGCGTCGGCAACGGTGTCGTGCGTCGCGCGCGCGGTCAAGTCCGCGATCATGCCAACGCCACAGGCGTCGTGCTCAAAAGCGGGGTCGTAGAGAGAGAGGGTCTTTGTCATGTGCGTTACCTTCCGGGGCAACGCTGACCCGACGTCCACTATAGCGAAATCCATTTCCGTTGGTAAAACCGGTAGTGGCCTAACTTGGTGAACTAGTCACACCTGACGACCAAGCGATAGTTCTCGACGCCGACGGCCGGCGTCGGCACATCCGTGATCGGTTCTGGAGAAAATCCGACATCGCGGCACGCCGAGAGCAGGCCATCAACAGTTGGTCCCCACCAGTTGCTGGAGTCTCCCGCCAGTTCCGCCCCTGGGTAAAACTCCCACGCGCGTAACTGCGGATGACCTGCGATCGCGACGGCGTGCGTTTCGATCCTGGCGGTGCCACGCGTGACGTGGCGTAGCCGACTGAGACACGACCACGGATCGCGCAGGTGATACAGCACGCCCAGTAGCAGTACGACATCAAATTGGCCCAGCGCGTCGAGATCCATCCTCATGAAGTCTGCGACGACGGATTCCACGGAACTTCCGAGGGCCGCGTGAGCAGTATCGAACGCCCGCTTACCCGGTAGCGCGTCTGGCTGCCACAGACCCGCCACGGTCTCGTACTCTTTCGGCGGTTCGCCTCGTTCGAGGCACGAGCGGAAGTACGCCTGTTGTTTGGGAAGATCCATCATCCACACGTAGTGGTCGAGCGCCACCACCCGTTTCGCTCCGAGTCGCTCCGCCGCGAAGGAGAAGTAGCCGTCCCACGCCCCAATATCGAGCACGGTCTTGTTGTTGAGGTCGGGCAAACCGAGAGAAGCCAGCTCGTGTTCCAGGGTCTCCGCAGACTTGTGACCAGGCGTGATGACGCCGTTACCGAGATCCATTGAATGCCACCAAAAAGTGTCTGACACCATGCCATCATAAACCGTCAGCGGCGAAAATTGCGGGTACGCCCAACGCGTTTGGCACTAGACGGGGACACTACCGTCACGCCGTACTGTGGAGCAGTGAGATCTTCAACAAAGTCTGCCATCGTCGTCGGTGGCGGAATCGTCGGACTGACGTCGGCCTGGCGACTCGCAAAGAGTGGCTATCACGTCACCGTCTTCGATCCGACGCCGGGACGAGGCGCGACGTGGGCCGCGGCCGGAATGATTGCTCCACACGCCGAAGTGGCTCCAGGTGAGCGCGCCAATTTCGATCTGCAACGCCAGGCGCTGGGCGCCTGGCAGACGCTCTCGGGAGAACTTGAGGCCCAGATCGGTCGTCGCGTCCATCTCCACGTTACGGGCACCCTGTTGACGGGTTGGGACGCGGGCGACCGGCGCCTGGTCGATCAATTTCGCCAGGTTGCCGATGACTTCAAAGTGACATCGGCCATAGTCCGTCGAGATTCTCACCCCGAAGTTTTCATTGGACTTTCGGACCGCATCTCGACCGGACTCCTCCTCGATGGTGACGCGTGGCTCGACCCTGATCAGGCCGTCGCGGTGCTGCGCGAGGGACTCGCGTCGTTGGGAGTCGACGTGGTGACCGAGTTCGTGGACTCCATTGAAGGAACGTCGAGCGCAGTGGCTATCCACTACCACGGTGGATCGATGCGGGCCGACGCGGGGATCTTGGCCACTGGAGCATTTGGTCTGCCCGACGGCGCTGCTCCTTCGGGAGAGCACTCGGTGCGCCCCGTACGTGGCATGACGGTGAGAATCGACGGCATTGATCGCTCCAGTGCGCCGACCTTGCGCTGTCTGGTGCGGGGTCGTCCGTTCTATTTGGTGTCGCGGCCGGGCGGATACTGCGTCATTGGTGCCTCGAGCGAGGAGCGATCAGGTCCCCTGATTGAAGTCGGTGAACTCCAACGATTGTTGCGTGATGCGCTTGACGTGGTTCCTGAACTCGAAGCTTGTTCTCTCGTGGAAACCCGGGTCGGACTTCGTCCGGCGTCGACGAATCTCGAGCCTTTCTTCGAACAATGGCCAGAACGTCGCTGGGCGTGGTCATCGGGTCACTTCCGTCACGGGATTACTCTCGCTCCATTGACCGCGTGTTCGTCGTTGGAATTCGTGGACCGCGTCACGGCGTGATTGTCAACGGCGTTCCTCACGACTCCCTGATATTGCCGAGCACTGTGACGGTGTTGCTCGCCGAGCTCGGTATCGAAGTGCGTGGGATTGCCGTTGCAGTCAATGGTGAGATTGTCCGCAAATCACAGTGGGAAACGACGATGGTCGACCACAATGACATTGTGGAAATCGTGACCGCGGTAGCCGGGGGCTAGTCCCGATCGCGGTTCCGTTCTTCGGGTTCGAAGCCCTCGAGCGGCTAATATTGATTCTTCGCGGGCTGTGGCTTAGTTTGGTCTAGAGCGCTCGGCTGGGGGCCGAGAGATCGGGAGTTCAAATCTCCCCAGCCCGACCACTACGTCGCTTGAAGAAGTGCGATGTTGCTCTCATTTCCTTGAGTTCCGACGTCGTCGATGACCAATTTCAACCATTCGAACCCCTTCTCGATTAAGGTGCGCACCCGCCATCAGGAGCGGACAGCGGTGTTGACATTCGAATATTTGGCGTCGAGTGGAGATTAAGTTGATTGGTCAATGAGTGACCGAAGGGGCTCAACATATTCACCACCGGAACGAAGATACGAGCCGCGGATGACGGTCCAGGCACGGATCTTGTACTCGTCCAGACCCGCATCAGCAAACGCGGCGATCCGCCGTTGCGTCTGTGCGGCGTCGGTGAGGAGATTTCCCCGAGGATTCCAGAGAAACGCCGGGACGTCGTATTCGCGGTCCGCGAGATACGGCTTCGGATCGATCGCGACGTACTTTTGACCCGATCGCACAATGTTGTGATGGTGAAAATCACCGTGAACGAGCCAGTCGGCATTGCCGCCAATTTCTTCGAACAGCGTGCGAGCCAGAGGCACCAGAACACTTCCTTCACCTTCGGCGCGACTCAACCATTGAGACACTTCTGGGTCGACGGGTCGAAACGGTGCCATCGCTGGTCGCCACAGCCTGTGCGCGATGTCAATGGCGATGCTGGTCGCGGCACCGTCGGGGAGTTCGGACAGATCATCGCCAGGAATCGCTCGCTCCTCTAGGAGTGTTCGACCTGATCGACGCAGCACTCGAACTGCGCCGTCGCCATTCCAGACCTCGAGCGCCTCGGCTTCGTGAAGAGATTCGTCGTCGCCACTCCACGCCACCTTGAGAACTGCCCCGTCAGTCGTGGGTGCCACGTAGGAAAAATTCGACATGTCAAACGGCGGGTCCAAATCAATCCCCCACGTTCGTGCGCACTCTTCGGCAATGAGTCGTTCCGTAGTGAGGTCGTAGGTCGGCCCAGAACTGTCGTTCATGAGGCTGATCCGCGCATCTCACGTTGAACAGGTGATGATGGCCAACTGGTGGTTAAGGGTTCATTACACATGGGCAAAAACCTCTCGGATTTCCAGCGTGAGTAATTTGACTCCCGGCATCGGAGGCACGGGATACGAAGCAGCTGTCTCGGCGTATTCCCGTGACTCGAAAACGAGAACCGACATCCCGACGCCATCTATTGGTTCCAACCAATAGCCGCAGACAATCCCGGGTGCGCGAGACACGAGCGCTTCTCTGGCGATAGGAAGAAGCGATCGAGCTTCCTCCACGTTGTCAACACTCACGGTCGCTACAACTGCGTGCATTCGACTCCCTAAATCGTTCATCAATAGTTCGGAGACCAGTCCCGGCCGCCACTACTTTCCTGCTCAATGTCACTCGTATTCGAGTATTCACTGGGGGACGATGTATTGGTTTCAACCCTTTTTACCGACAACCGAGAACGTTGTCGGGTAACGAAGGAGATGGCCCTTCGCTCAATTCTTGTCGTTGTCCAAGAGACCCTTGGTCAACCTCGCGCTCGAGATTGTCGCTCTGCTGGCCCGGACATCTGCAATTCTGGGTGACCCGATCCAGGCTGGATTACCCCTCGACGAAGATGGCCATGGGTGGCAGGACTCCGTGCTTCTCCATTAAGGAGTGCAGTTCGGGCGGCGGCGACGCCAGCGCCGCCAGAATCGCCCCAACGTCGTCAACATTGGCGGCAATCGCCACGGAATTGCTTCCGTCTGGCGCTACGAGATCCACGACGTGCGAGGCACCCATAGCGGAGATGGAACTGGCTCGCTCCTCTTTGAAGCTCAACCATTTGGCGACGTCGACAACATTGTGCGTGATGATCACGTTTGGCATAAGAAACTCCCCCTGGCAGCATTTTTTGAAAGATGGTGCCGCGACAACTTTCTTAGCACAACGCATTGGCGTGCCGGGAATCTCGCCGCTAGTTTTTTGAGACCCGACAACCGGGCCCGTAGCGCTGTACGTCTGGTGTTGCTAGCTCGACGCCACAAGAATGACTCCAATCATTTATCGCTGCCCGTATATCGAAGTCGAACCTGACTCACTCGAAGAGGGACGCCTGACACGGATAATGCTCAATAGCGGTGTCAACAAGTATTCGGTAAAAAAGGAGTCAAATGGGGCGGATTATGAGGTAAGGAGACACAAACGTCGATCAATCGTCTCGACACGGTGATTGCGAATCTGGCGGACCGCAGAACCCCCGTCACCGGGATCGTCGAAAGGAGCTTCACAGTGGTGTAACGCGGAACGAATCCAGTGTCGAGAGAATCCCTCAGATCTGAGACCGCAACGTATCGACCAAAGGTGGCGCTTGAAACGGAGTGCTGCACCGCAGCATTCATGATGGCTTGTACCGCGGCAAATGCCGTGAGGGTCTGGTCGTATGACGTGCAGAGCGATCCCCCGTTGAGATCCGCGTCCATGTAGGACTTGGCCTGCAGCGCGTAAGTATCGGTGATCTGGGCATCGACTTTCCATTGGGTGGCGAACGTCGCCGGCGATATCGACCCGCTACGCATTTGGTTCGACAACTTTCCGAGGGGATAGAACGAGTTGTCCTCATCTTCAAGCGCCAGGATCGCCCCATCCAAAATTCGGACGACCGTCCTCGACGGTGCGACGTTTCTGGCGGCTACCAATCGGACAGTGGTCTGGTTCGTAACCTTGACGGCCTGCAGCGCGTCAACTCCCCCATTCGTCGACGTCGTCCACGGGATGACCTGCACTGGCGGCAAATTGAAGAGGTGCGAGCAATATTCGTGGATTGAACCAACACTCGCGTCACTAGCTGGCGTGAAACTCAAGACAGAACTCGCCGTGATCACCGTGACCGCAACTACTTGTCTCAATCGTCGCATCGTACACTCCCGCAATTGGCCTCCAATCTAGGGGGCAATGTTCGTGGCAAGGTTCAGATGAATTGCGGTTACGGCGAATCGGTCGGCTCTATCAATTTCGACCCGGCGACTCCAGCCGCCGAGTTGGGTGCCGTGCGACACCCGCGTGTCGTCACAGGATCGTCTCGATTAGTGGAGTTCCCCGGGCTCACCACGCCGGAACGATGAGGACGTTTCGAACATGAGTGAAGCGGGAAACCACCTGACGGCACCGAAGGAATAGGTTCCGCCAAACAGTACCGCTACTTGGTCCGCCAAGTGGCCGACGCACAAAGTCGGCCGGGGATAGCCAGAGTTGTCCGGGACTAATCGCTAGGTGAATCGTTATTTGCGTCGAGCCCGCAGTGCAGGCAACCCGAGAGGAATCGCGGCTACGACTGCCGCAATGAGGCCGATGAACGCTCCAAAGCCCCATCCGATTCCACTAAATCCGATTCCACCCGGCTTGTCAACGAAGGCCAATACCGTCAGGACCAGATTCGCCACCGAAGCTACCAACAACAACTGTTCACCCGGCAACGGGAGATTGAATGGCATTTCTTTGAATCCCGCGCGTGAAACCAAGTAAACAAGTATCACCAAGCACAAAATAAAGACGAGATACATCCAACCGTGCCATAAACCATCTACTGACACTGAGCCAAAACTGGAACTGTAAGTGAACCACGGAAGAAACAGCGAAATAAATAAAACCAGTGTCGCTATCGCCGTAGTTCGCTCGGACGAAGACCATCGTTTCATCTCAAATGAGAAGGACGACTTATTCGATGGATCACTCACAATTGCCCCCACGGTTCACTGTGACTCGATATCTTGGAGCCAGATTTTTTTCAGCATATCGGAGATGTGGCTACCGTGCTAGACCTTTCCGTAGCGACTCGTTAACGGAGATGCAGCGTCAAATAGCGTGTGCATCGCGATTGGCGGCGTAGCGAAACGCCAGGTCAGTTCTCGACCCGGCGTGATTCTTTACGTACCCTGTCTTCTCGTGCTCAATGCCAACACAATCAACGACGCCTTTTTCTCCGCCCATTCCCGGACTGGAACCGACGTCATGAGGATTTTCTGGCCGCTTGAGTGTTTCAAGTAACGGATGGTGTCCGAGGGCCAACGAAACAGAATGCAACCCCGCATTGCTGAAACTTTGCACGGTGGGCGAAGCGAGAAGGCAGGTACGGGAATCAGCGCCTCTCATCGACAGTCAGCATCCACCTGCTGCTGCACTAGTCGGCGGTGCAAGTGCACCTCATTGCCAAGAAGATGATGAGCCAAAATATTCATCGACGGCGAGTGAGCCCGACCCGGATTGATGGACACTAATTGTCGAGGAATCCAACTGCCCAATTGAGACACGTTTCAGAACTACCCTTCCGTGATGGAGAATAATGATCGCTCAAGAGCGCGCCAGTTGGTCGTGGTTGGCTACTGCATCGTAGCTATCGGATATTTCATTCAATTCGTAGACTATTTTACGAAGATTGGCCTCCATAACCTCTTTGGCTACGAACTGCTCTTGTACTACCTGTGTACACCCTTGGCGTACGGCGTCACTGGTTGGTCGTGGTATTGGCTCAGCCGCGAGACACCTTCAGAGGGGCACAACACAACGTCTCGACGGCGAGGACTTCGAGGACTTGCCCTTCAATCGGTCGTCATTTCGATTGGAACTCTCGCCATTGCGAATGAATTCAGAACGCTCCCCGGTGAGACAGCGGTAGTTATTGGTTGGCTGCTTGTCGCAATCGGAGGTTCAGTAGTGGCAATTGGTTTTTGGCTTTTCACCATTCGGCCTCGTTCCTTTCATCCACGTACCACCCCGATCGGGATACAGATTCAAAATAGTGACGAAGGCTCGACGTGAAAGTTTGCAACCCTTCATTGGCGATTGAGGCGATCAAGGCGACCGGCGGGAGATTCAAAGAATGGGAACGTCCAATGCCGACGCCATTGCCATTAATTCTGTAAGTATCAGTTGCGCCGCGTGATCCGGCTCCAACGAGGCTGTGTCGATTGTCAAGACCTCGTCATCACGAGGAATGAAAAAGGGAGTGTTCTCGATGTACCGCCTCGCCCTTTCGATATTGTCGATTTTCATTCGTTCTGTCCGAGAGGGGTCTTGAACCCGCCGAAGCTCTTCTTCGATCTCGCAGGTCATCACCACGGGTAAGAAGTGCGAACCGCGGCTCGCCGCAATGCGCTTCACCCGATCGTAAAGTACGTAGGACTCCGGCTCATCTTCGAGAGCGTTGGTCAGCAC
>PMTL01000237.1 GCA_003168075.1 Acidimicrobiaceae bacterium | reverse complement strand
CCCTCGACGAGGGCGGCCGCCTCCTGGGCATCGCGCGCGGTCCAAGCGAGGTCCAGAGCGACAGGACTGCCACCCGCGGCGTCGATGGCGGCGAGAACTCGATTGCGGGTATCGACAACACTTTGGGCGATCGGCAACTTGACGCCGACAACACCCGATTTGAGCGCGGCATCGACTTCGAGGGCCACGTCGTCGGGACCGGTGGACGGAGGATAGCCAACGATTCCAAAGAGTGGCGCGTCAACGCTCGCGACGCCCAGATACTGACCAACGCTGAGTCCCTGTGCCCGCGATAGCGCGTCGTACATGGCGTTATCCACCAACGACAGCGCGCGAAGCCCCACGCCGGAAGCGAGCACGGGATGATGACTGGCCATGCACGCGTCCCAGGCCGGCTGAGGATTTCCCTCAAAAGTTTCGGCGTACCTCGGAGCCACAACATCATGGACCATCTGGCTCACGGGACCGCCGCGGTCGAGGGTGAACGACCATCCTCGAGTCCCGTCAGGGAGTTCCACCGTGACCACGCACGATCGCCTTTCGCTGACGACGAAACTGCCAAATCGCGCGGGTCTCTTCATGCGAAGAACGCGAGTCTGCGCAGAAATCATCACGTGAGAACTAGTTAACATAATGTGGCTTCGACATCCGCAACTTGGTCGAACTCGGTCGAACCTTCGAATCGAAAGGGTCCGGGAACGTCATTTTGACATCACTGGGTAATTGAGGGGAGCGCCCACGAGGTCGGAATGGATTTCTCCGACGAAGTTTCCGGCGAGATTGGCGTACGCCAACCTCGTCAATCTCTCACCAAAGAACGCAATGTTGGTCGGTGCAGAAATTGAGAGGCCCTTTTCGTCGTTGACGAGCAATTCCAACGTTCCGTCCCGAAAGAGATAGACGGCGTCCGGTCGGTAACACGCGATCAGGAGGGCACCGTCGTGGGTGAAGGCGATGCCATCGGGAACTTGGCGCTCCATCGACACGTAGATTTCGCGGGGACCTAGCGCTCCGTCGGGATGCAAGACGCAGCGAGTGATCGCCGGAACGGACGACTCGACCACGTAGAGATAGTCCTGCTGTGGATCAATCGCCAGACCATTGGTGTATCCGTTGACTTCTCGAGAGGCAACCTCGACTCGACTATCAGGGTGACGTACAAAGAGGACTCCGTTGTTGTCCCCCCAGTCACGCGAGTCGGAGAAATACAGCCGACCGGACGCATCGAAGACTGGATAGTTGGGGACCCTCACCTGCTCCTCACTGATACCAGTCGTCAAGTCCTCGACAACGTCGCCCTCACGGGAGTAGCGAAGGACGGCGTGTCGACCCATGTCGCACACGTACAAGGAACCCTCGCCATCGACGGCAATACCGAGGCAGTATCCCCCCGTGTCGGCAATCTGGCGTGAATCTCCCTTCGCATCAATCAAATAGATCTGCCCTGCCTCACCGCCGGCGACCAGTGAATTGTCGCCCCAGGCGGCGACCCCTTCCGGGTGGTCCAAGCCACCCGCGAACACACTCACCGACACATCAGACATTCACTTGTCCCTTCACTTCGAAGTCCCGGACCACCGTAGCCATTGCCCGATATTGAAAAAACGATTCGCTCACTGTCTTATGTCTTGTTCTTGGCGAAAGTAGCCAGGAGTTCGGGGTCAGGTTCATACCGGTAACTCCGCGCCGTCGACGCACCGTCGACGGCGATTGATTGACCAGATACAAAGCTGCTCTCCTCGGAGAGAAGGAAATTGACGACCGAGGCAATCTCCGAGGGTTCGCCGAGGCGCCCGAGGGGATGTAGAGCTGACATGTCGCGTTCTTCTCGCTCCGGATCAGCCGAGTGGGCAATAACATCAGCCAACATTTCCGTTCGAATTGCTCCGGGCGCAATGGCGTTGGCCCGCACCCCGATCGGGCCATACTCGACTGCGGTATAACGAGTGAGAGCATCGATTCCGCCCTTCACCATGTCGTACGCCGCCCAACCAGGAAACGCGGCGCGACCGTGAATCGATGACATATTCACGATCGAACCCCCGCTGCCCTGAGCGATGAAGGTCTCCACGGCGACGCGCGATCCCCAGAAGAAGCTCATCAAGTTGATCTGGACAACCGCATCGACGTCCACGGGATCCGCTCGATGGAGCACCCCACTTAATGCCACTCCCACGTTGTTCACCCATCCCGTCAGCGGCGCGGTGGCGGTGGCTAAAGTAGCCGCTTGCTCGAGGGCTTCCTTGTCCCTGACGTCGGCCACGATTACTGTTCCACGGGTTCCCAACTCGTCCCTCAGCCTCGCTGAACTATCGGAGTTTCTCTCGATTCCGACGGCGTAGTAGCCCTCCTTCACCACCCGATCCATAATTGCTTTGCCAATACCTGAGGCACAACCAGTCACCACCACGCTTCGTTCCATTTGGGGAAACCTCTCTTTCTCAACGTCTCATAATCATTAAATCTGACCCTACGAACTCGGGGTGCACGCTGTGGGTACCAGCAGAGACGTTGGGGAAGACTGGAAAGTCGATCCGCTGATACCCACACCGTGCAC
Organism: Acidimicrobiaceae bacterium; assembly: GCA_003168075.1. Classification (GTDB taxonomy): domain Bacteria; phylum Actinomycetota; class Acidimicrobiia; order Acidimicrobiales; family RAAP-2; genus RAAP-2. Next base: position 8,662 of record PMTL01000237.1, on the reverse strand, counting down.
CCCGCCGCAGGAGGTCGCCCTGCATCAAGAATGTTCTTTCTACTAGGTAGTATTCGGCCACGTCACGATGGGAAACTTGAACAGAGTTCCAGCGGTTGACAGTGTTCACGAGAAGCCGTTTTTCTTAAGAAGACCTTCGCCCTCGTCCCAATTTTTCAATGCCACTTCGATTGCGAGGACCGAATCCCCGAGATACTCCTCCGGATGGATCTCACGAATAGCCGTCTGGGTGAAAGAAGGTGCCATTTCAACCATGGCCTCGAAGAGAGTGATGTGCGTCTCACGAGCTCGCCTGACCGCTTCGTACACCAGCTCATGTGCGTTCTCCCGTCCTATTTCGGGGGCCAGCGAAATCATGTAGGCCTCTGCCATCACTTCTCCCCCATGGTCAAGGAGGTTCGACCCCATTCGTTCGGGAAAAACGCGAAGACCCTGAACGATGCTCCGAAGGGTCTTAATCGCAGAGCTACACAAGATGAGCACTTCGGGCAGAGCGTGCCACTCCACCTGCCACTCACCCGCTGCTCGCTCGTGCCCCGCCTCCATCGCACGCAGCATGGCCGCGCTCTGGGCCGCCGCACACACCGCAAGGCCGACGACGCCCTCGGACTCAATCGGATTGCTTTTTTGAGGCATGGTCGACGAGGCTCCCCGCAGGTGTCCGACGGCTTCGGTAATCTCGCCGATCTCCGATCGAGAGAGGGCGATCACTTCTCGTCCAAATCGTGAACACGTGGCCGCGATCGCTGCTTCTGCAGACGTCAACGCCGCCAAGGTATCTCGAGCGACGTGCCGGGGAACGTCCACTGGTCGCAGACCCAGTCGACCGGCAACTCTCTCGCGCAGTACGACCGGGTTGTGGCCGTAAGCTGCCGACGTCCCTCCAGCGCCAAAGAGCGCCAGCACCACGACCTCCGAGAACGCCGCGGCGAGCCGCGTTCGATGCCTCGAGAATTCGTCGAGATAGACCGCCAACTTAAGTCCCAACACGGTGGGCACCGCGTGTTGGCCGTGCGTTCGAGCAGCCATCATCGTTTGAGCGTGTTCTCTCACTAAGTCCGCGAGGCAATCTCCGAGATCTTGAATCAAGGAGTCTTGTCGTTTAGCAACGTCCCTCACCTGAAGCGCCACGCCCGTATCCATTATGTCCTGGGTCGTGGCCCCGAAATGAACACACCCCCTGTGCTCCTCGGCCAGGAGAGCGTCCAATTGGCGAATCAACGGAAGGATCGGATAGCCAACGTTGCGTGCATCGGCCCACAGAGTAGAGAGATCAATATTCTTGGCGTCGGCCGCGACAGCGATTGCGGACGCGGCCCCGTGACCAATTATTCCGAGTTCGGCCTGGGCCAACGCCAAACTTGATTCCACGTCCAGCCAATATTGGACAGTCGCTCTTTCGGAGAAGATCTCAATCGTGTCCTCGTCGCCGTACAGCTCCAGTAAGAGTTCGAACCTCCGCACGCTCATCCTCAGTCCTCTCTCGTCACCATGCGTCGCAGCGCCTCGACAATTGTGGAGACATTCGGCACCACGGCCCCGAGCAGCGATGGTGCCGCAGGTATTCGGGTATCGGGGGACCCGATTCTCACCGGCGGTGCCACAAGAGGAACACCCGCCTCCACGACACCGGCAACCACCTGGCTGGAGAACGCACCCGTCAGCGTCGCCTCGTGCACTACCGCGAGGCGACCCGTTCGAGTGACTGACTCGCACACGGCCAGTGTGTCAAACGGGTTGAGCCACCGTGCATCGATGACGTCAACGGTCACTCCCTCTATCTCCAAAATTTCTGCCGCTTCAAGTGAGGGCGCCACCATGGAACCCCACGTGACCAACGTCACGTCGTTACCCCGGTGTCTCGTTATTGACCCGCCGATCTCTTGGACGTCATGGCCCACCATGATCGTCACCTTTTTGCCAAAATAGAGATTGCGATTCTCAATGACGATGGTGGGGTCGTTACACCACACTGCCGCGAGCAACAAGTCGTACGCATCTTGGGGTGTGGCCGGGACGCACACGCGCAGTCCGGGAATGTGCGTCAAAAGGGCCTCGAGGCATTGCGAATGCTGGGCGCAGGCTCCTGGTTGAGAGCCCTGTTGCATACGTACCGTCATTGGGGCTTTGACGTTGCCCCGGGACAAATAACTGACGTTGGCCGCCTGATTTACCAGTTGGTCCATCGCAACCAAAGTGAAGTCCATCCACATGATTTCTACGATCGGACGCCGACCCATCATCGCTGCACCTACCGCTGCGCCTAGAATCGCGGTCTCAGAAATTGGCGTGTCAAATACTCGATCTCCGAACGAGCTCTGTAGGCCCTTGGTGATGCCGAAGACTCCGCCGGGTAACGCCACATCTTCACCGAAGAGAATGGTCTCGGTTCGTTCGTCGAGGGATCGAGTGAGTGCCGCGTTCACGGCACCTCCGTACGTCACAACAGTTTGTTCAGCTGTCATAAACGAACTCCAACGCGGTTGCGGGATCAGCGAACGGCAATTGGAGGGCGGCACTAGCGGCCGACGCGACTCTGTCGCGCTCCTGGGTCTCAACGCTTTTCAATTCCACGTCGTCGAATCCCTGAACTAGAAGCTTTTGTGCGCTGATCACCAAAGGCTCCCGCGTCTTGGCGTCGTCAATCTCGCCGGCGGGCCGGTACTGCTGGACATCACCCACGTAGTGGCCAACCAGTCGCTCCGTCATTGCCTCAATGAGAGTTGGCCCTCCCCCTCTCGCCGCGCGGTCTCGTGCCGACCTCACTGCGTCCAAGACCACCGTGGGGTCATTCCCGTCGATTTGGATTCCTTCGAAGCCATAAGAATCTGCACGTTGGTAGAGTTCAACGTCGCCCACCATTGCTGTGATAGGCGTCAATTCGGAGTAACGATTGTTCTCCAATAAGAAGATGACGGGTAGTCCAAAGGCGCCCGCCATGTTCATGGCTTCGTGAACGGCGCCCTGGTTCATCGCCCCGTCGCCAAAGGCAGAGAGCGCCACGCGGTTAGATCCGTCGAAAAGACCCGCCAGGGCCGCCCCAACAGCGTGAGGCGCACCGGCGCCCACGATGGAATTCTCTCCGAAGAAATTGTTGTCAGGGTCCGAAAGATACGCCGATCCTCCACGACCTCCATTGAGGCCGGCGCCACGGCCAAGAATCTCTGCGAAGAGCGCGGTCAAATCCGAGCCACTCGCAATGGCGTAACCGTGGCCGCGATACGTCGAGAAGACCACGTCGACGGAACGATTGAGCCCGCCCAGCGCCCCTGCCGCAATCGCCTCTTGACCAATACACAAATGCACCGATCCACTGACGTCACCCCGGACTTTCAAGTCACGAGTCTTCTCTTCGAACAATCTGATGCGCCACATCACACGGTAGTGGTCCAGTAGAGACTCTGTCATGCTACTGCTGACTTTCGAATTCAATAGTGCCGCCTCGCAGTACCCGAGCAACGTGGCGATGGTCGTGAAATATGGTCACTTCAAATTCAGCCTCGATGTTCTCACGCGCACCGAGTTGAAAAGGTGTGCCGCCCTTTTCTTCTAAAACACCCATGCCCTGCGCAGGAATTGATGACGCGGGTTCCACGGCCAAGGTGTAGTGATCGCCAAACCATGGAAACCCCTTGCTCGCTCCCGCCTCGATCCAGTACCAGGCAAAGGGAAACACGTCCAGCGGCCACGCCATCGCCACTCCGAGTTGAAGACTTGGATTCGTAATGGCGAAGTAGGCACTTTCGAAATCCGCCAGGTACGCGAGACACGCCTCACCCGAACCCGCAGCCGGCATGACATCGAGCCTCACCGGCTCACCGCTTATCGCGGTCACCTCGGGCCACTGGTGAACCGAACCTGGAGCCATTGTCGTACCGGGGGCTTCATCATCTGCCACTACTTCGGACGCGCCGACAGAAATCAAGCACGAAGCATCCAAGAATGGTGCTCCGAACGCCGGGTGCTGGGACCACATGAACGATGTGGGGTTATTGCTTTCATTTGTCACCCGCTCGGTTAGGCGCAACGTCGAGCCACGCAATTCAAAAACTCTCTCTACGCGAAGCGGAGCGCTCGTCAGTCTCACTGACGCCCGGAGGGTTGCGCTGGACAGTTCTTCAACTGTCCAGCGCAACATGCAAGCTTCACCGTGGAATCCCCATTCGGCGCCGTCGACAACGGCGGCTGCGCCGCCGTTTGGCAAAATCAATTGCCAACCGCCGACGTACTGGGACAACCAGGCTTCACTCGAATTTCGCCAGAAGCGCTGTGGTTGCACATCTGCCAGCATCAGTCGAGTCTTTGCGAGCACGTCAATCCCAGATTTCTGATCCCTCAATTCATAGACATCACAACCTTTAGCGGGCACGATGACTACCTGGACCAATTCATTGGCCAAGGTGACGACACCGAGAGCGGCGACATCAACTTGGTTATCTAGATCATTACTCACAAGCGACTCAAACTTTCTTGTTAGCTCAGCACGACGCGCTGTGGTAGTACGTCTTCACATCTGCCCTCGACAAAACAGCCGTAGAGAAGTAGTTCGTCGGGCGCAATTTGATCCCGCGGGTCATGTCGAGAACCGATGGCAGCAAGTAGTTACCGTAATTCTCCGGGAAGAAGCCGACTGATCCGAAGTAGCTGGACTCGTGGCAGATGTAGTAGACGCCCGAGGGGTCCCCACCCATGCCCATTGCCGACGCGAACTTGATACGACCGGCCGCGTTTATCGCCTGGTACATGCCATTGGTAGTCTCGTCGTTAATCCCCGCAAACAGGATGTACGAACCCTTCGGAATAGACGCCAAGGCGTCAGCAGTCTGGGTATAGGCAATGTTGGGTGCAGCCTGGGTGTCAATCGTCTTGACGTTAGAGCTGGGAAGACCCTTGATGACTGACTTCACTCCGTTGGAAAACCCACTCATTCTGGCAACCGAAATAGGTCCGCCCTCGGGGAAGGCGCCGACTATCACGTACGGCACTTTTCCCTTGTGAAGCTTCTGGAAGTTCTTGGCCAGGGCCACCCCACCCGACTTGCCCGCCGCCGCGTCATTCACGTCGATGAATGGTGATGAGCTGGACTGAGGCTCCGGGGAGATGAACGTAGTGACAACCGGAATCTTCGCTGCGTGAAGAGCGGAGAGGAGACCAGGGTCGGCCGATTGGACGACGTTGGCCAAAATGACTCCGCTGACCTTCTCATTGATAAACGTTTGGATATTTGAGAGTGCCGTAGCAGCCGACGCGTTATCCACGAGAGTCTTGACAGTGACGCAACCCGTGACCGATGCAGCGTTAATAACGCTGGTCACCATCGTGGTGGCGAATGACTCGCCCTGGGAGTAGATGTCAATTCCCACGGTGAAGGTCTTGCCATGACAAAGACTTGGAGAAGGACTCCCCCATCCCGGTGGTACTGAACTTGCCCCCGCGACTGGCATCGCCACCATGCTCACGCATGCAGCCGTCGCCACCACGACGCCGAGGCTACGAATTGAATGTAATTTCCGCATTAGGTGTTACCAACTTTCAATTAACGGGCAGAGTTACCCACGCACTACTTTCTTTCCTCTTGCCTTCTTTGAAGCAAGACCTGTTGACCTACGCACTGCTTGATCAATGAGGACAGCGATAATTAGCGCAACGCCAATCGCGATCGTTTGCGCAAAGGCGGAGAGCTGCAACAGCCCAAACCCGTCTTGGAGGACAGCCAAAATCAGGACGGCAATGAATGTACCGACAATGCTGCCGCGCCCTCCAGCCAAACTCGCCCCGCCCAAAATCACCGCGGTCACCACTGTCAGTAAGTAGGTGCTACCGACTTGGGGAGACGCCGCCTCCAACTGACTCGTGATGACTATTGCGGCGAGGCTCGCCGAGAGTCCGGAGGCGACGTACAGCACGAAGGGAATCAACTTGACCTGCAAACCTGCCAAGCGCGAGGCTTCGCGATTCCCTCCAATCGCGAAGATGGCTCGACCGAGAGAGGTAAATCGTTCCATGATGAAGGCCAAGACGACGAGTACGAGAAATATTTCCAGACAGACCGGAAGACCCATGAACTTGTCAACACCAATTACCCTGAAAATTCCTTGACTAGCGGGCAGCACATTATCCGCAGCCATGACGTAGGCCCACCCCGAGAAGATCGACATGGTACCCAACGTCGTGATGAAGGGATTCACATTGAGTTTGATGACAATAAATCCGTTCAGGGCGCCGGCGACGACTCCCGAACAAAGTGTGAGCACGATGGCCACCCATGGACTAAAGCCGTGCTCTAACGCAAGACCGAGAATCACACCAGAGAACGCCACGACGCTACCCACCGATACATCGATTCCTCCCGAGATAATCAAGTAGGTCTGTGCCACCGTCATAATCCCCAGCACCGAGGTTCCGGCCCCGATAGTGACAATGTTCGACCAAGTGAGAAAGTAGGGTGACCTCAGCGTGAAGTAGAGAACCAAGATGATTAGGATTCCCAACAATCCTTGACCTTGCAGGACGGTTCGAAGCCGTATCCGACTGGCTAAGGAACGAGTGGAAGCATCTGTTAGCTCACTGGCCACTGACGGCTTGGCCGTGTCCAAGTCCGATGTTGACGAGGCGCTCGTCGCGGCCGATTCGGTAATCTCAGACATTTGTTTCTACCTCCGTGGAGTCAAGGGCGTAACCAAGTAGTGCCAATTCAGTAGGTGACTCGATCTCAGCGACCACGATTCCAGCTCGTAGCACAATGGCCCGATCGCAGACCTTCGGTATCTCCTCGATGTCGGATGAGACGATTAATACTGATCCCCCCTCCCGAGCTATTTCGGTGAGCAGGCTGTAGATTTCCGCCTTGGTTGCGATGTCGACACCTCTCGTGGGTTCATCAAGGATGAGAATTGAACAACCCGCGACCAGCCATCGAGCCAGCAATACCTTCTGCTGGGTACCGCCGCTCAGGGACCCGACCGGCGCATCGAGAGAGTCGGTCTTAATGCGGAGTCGCTGGAGCCAACTCTCGACGGCGTCTCGTTCGCGATGCTTCTTAAGAAAACCATGCGACTGGAATTTCGGCAAACACGCAAGAGTCAAGTTGACTCGAATTGAATTCTCCAAGATAAGACCCGCCGTACGCCTTTCCGCGGGCACATAACCCAATCCTTTGGAAATCGATGCCCGGGGGTTGGCGGGCGGAATATTCCTGCCGTCGACACGCACATCGCCTCGCGCCCGGACATTTGCTCCAAAAATTGCGGGGCCCAATTCGTCACGCCCGGAGCCCGCAATCCCGTAGACGCCGACGATCTCACCCGCACGCACAGCCACCGAGACATCGTGAAGAGAAGGTGTCTCGATGTGATCGACTTGAAGCCGGATATTGGCTTCCTTCGCCACGAACGTTTCGCTACGTCGGAACTCTTTATCACCGAGCATCGCTTTCATTAACTTCTCTTTGCTGACGTCGCGCTGTTCTAACTCCGCGACGAGGCGGCCGTCTCTCATGACCAGGACTCGATTGGCCAATCGAAGTACTTCATCGGTCCGGTGAGACACGAAGATGATGGCTACTCCCGATTCCGAGATTCTGCGGAACAAGTCCAACAGTCGGTCTACCTCAGCGGCGCTCATTGGACTTGTCGGTTCGTCGGCAATCAATATCCTCGCTCCCGGCGTGAGCGCTCGAGCGATTTGGATAAAAGCTTGGTCAACAATGCTGAGCGAACCCGCCAATTGATTCAGTTGAAAATGATTGAGTCCGAGACGATGGAGCCTCTCTTCGACTTGAGCACGAGCGAGGCGCCGATTGACAAATCCAAATCTCGAAGTTGGCTGATGCCCCAACAGAACATTGTCGACGATGTCGCGTTCGGGACAGATCATGAGCTCCTGCGGAACCATGCGCACTCCTGCGCTATAGGCCTGCGAGGGACGAGAGAAAGTAGCGAGTTCGCCGTCAACGAACATGCTCCCCTCGTCCGCTTCATGAAAGCCCGCGAGCAACCCAGCGAGAGTAGATTTCCCCGCCCCGTTCTCGCCGACCAAGCACATTATTTCGTTGGGATAGATCTCGAGTGACACATCATTCAGGGCTACGACACCGCCATAACGCTTGGTGCAGTGATTAATCGTAATTACGGCACGGCCGCCATCATCACGATTGAGATCCACGGGCCCCCCCTTTAGTCAAACGTTTGACTAAANNGCGACTTTCCTCACGTCGATTGTCTTCACCCACCCAGCAGGCAGTCGGTGAGAAAATCAGAAGTGATCCGAGAGATCGAACTCGGTTGTTTAGCCGTTCTTCGTGAGAAGCGAGCGACGCAACTCTTCTATTACTGAACTGGCGCGCCAGTCGCCAGCGACTCCCAGCGAATTTGTAAGAAAGCAGAATCCCACCTTAAAAACAGGATCAGCAAAGGTCACCTGGCCGCCGGAACCATCGTGACCAAACGAGACGGAACTCAAGTATTTGCGTGCCGGGGGCGAATCAATTTGGAATCCAGTACCCCAGCGCAGGTAAGGCGGCGGTCCCGCGAAAACCTGCACGCCTTCACTTTGAACTTGCGTTGCGCCAGAAATCAAATCGTCGCTTAGCAGTCGCTTGCCTTCGGTACGAGTTACGACTGACGACCAGATTGTTGCCAGCGCTCGCGCAGTGGCAACGCCT
>PMTL01000009.1 GCA_003168075.1 Acidimicrobiaceae bacterium | reverse complement strand
AAATGATGCTGGTCGAGAGATGACCGTCAACTAACTTCAGGAACCCTCGAGCACGAGAAGGGTATCGGGCGACATGGCGAAATCCCGGGACAACCGTCTCCGGGCGTTGGTGCGCGCCTTGTTGCCAGTACGACTGGCCCTAATCTGTTAGTTTCGCAATCTAAACAAAACCGGAGAGTGAACTTTGACCGAAGACGCAGGTGCGGGGGTTGAAGGGTCGTTGCATTCTGACGATGGTGTGGCTGTTGTACGCATCCGTGCTCACTACGAGGCAGGCATCGACGACGTGTGGTCGGCGCTCACCGAGCCAGTGCGATTGGCGCGATGGTTTGGCGAAGTCTCAGGCGATCTTCACGTTGGCGGTGAGTTCACGGCGTTCGTGCTCGCCAGCGAGTGGGATGGCTCCGGTCGAATCAACACCTGCGTGCCACCAGAGACTTTGAGCGTGACAATGTGGGAGGAGGAAGGGGTAGAGCACGTTGCTGCCGCACAACTCGTCGCCGATGGAAGCAATACAATATTTGAACTCGTGGTCCGCGGGGTGCCCATGGAAGTGCTCTGGGCATATGGAGCTGGGTGGCAAGAGCACGCAGAGGACCTCGGTGCTCATCTTTCGGGACATGACCGTGCCGATGAGTCCGACAGATCGGATGCGCGGTTCCAAGAGCTTGAGCCGCACTATCGCGCTATGCCAGTCGTGCCGCTTGACCGCTGAGCAAGGCAAGGTTTCAAATCTGCCAATTTACTTCCGCCCTTCGAATCTCGTGCAGAAAAATTGAGAGTTTCGCACATATCGCCGACACAGGATAATTCTCACGACAGAGGGACGCGGGCCACAATGCGCGAGACCCATCATTGCTTGGTCGCAATTGAGCGCAATTAATTGAATCGGAGAATGTTGGTGTCGGAGACCCGAAGGCGAGTTGGACCATTAGTGCCAATGGAGTGCCCAAGGCTAACGATTCTGCACTTTGGGACTAATAAAATCACGTTTAATTAGGTATTTTACATACTGTTATCTTCTGAGCCGCCCAACCTTTCGAGGTGGCGGCACGGCTTCGAATCCCTTGGGGTTACGACAGAAATTCGTCCAAAGGTCAACGATTTCAAGGCTTCTGGATTATCCACCAGTGACCCCGAATGTCCGTATTTGTCCCGCCTAGTGGATAACTTATCCGTTATCTGGTACCGTCAAACGGACCGCTTATCCATCTGTGGAAATTCAATAATTGTTTGGCGAAAGGCATCAACAATGACGACACCTTCGAGTGGCCCGCCGGTAAGCCTGGTCACCGGCGCCAACAAGGGAATCGGCCTGGAAACCGTACGTCGACTCATTGGCGCCGGGCACGTTGTTTATCTAGCAGCTCGTGATGCGCAGCGTGGTCGCACTGCCGCGAAGGTGCTCGGTGCCCGCTTCGTCGAGCTCGACGTCACTTCCGATGGCTCTGTTTGGCGCGCCGCTGATCTCGTACTTCAAGAAGAGGGACGCCTCGACGTGTTGATCAATAATGCCGGTGTCACCGGGCCCTTTCGCGACGTTCACGAGTACACCGGCGACGATGCGGCTACGGTGCTAATGACAAACCTGGTTGGCTACGTCAGGGTGATGCACGCTTTCCTCCCGCTCCTTGAGCGCTCGTCGGATCCGCGCATTGTCAACGTGAGCAGCGGTCTTGGTTCCTTCGGGCTATTGCACGACCCAAGCCGAAAGGAGTCGAGCGCCGGACAGCCGCTCTATTCCGCGTCCAAGGCTGCGGTCAACATGTTGTCTGCTCGATACGCGAAACTACTGCCTGGAATCCGCATCAACGTTGCGGACCCCGGCTTAACGGACACCGACCTCAGCCGCGTACAAGGGCACCCGGGCGCCGGACTGGGGCACTCGGTAGAAGACGGTGCTGACGCGATCATCGCCTTCGCCATCGGCGGTTCCGACACTCCGACCGGCGCCTATCGCGACCGCGACGGCGATCTTCCTTGGTAATCACCAATTTCTTTCCCCTTATGACTTCCTTTCCGCACATCGGGCGAAGGATATCTCACACCTCACTTGAGGGTTGATTTTGCCAGGGTGTAGACGGACTGCGATATACCCAGGAGTTCCAGTACCTGTAGCTGCAGCTTTCCAAAGCTGGGATGCCTGGAACGAAATTGCAACACGAACGTCGCGCGCTCCACGTTCAATTCCAGTACGTATTAACCCTGAAGTGGACTTATGCGCTCATTTATTCCCATTCAGCAGAGCCTGGGAATGACACTATTTCTAGTCATTGATCGCCAAGTAGAACGACATTCCAAGATACGGAGTGTCAACGAATATTGCGCGCTCTTGCTTTCTTGATTGGTCTGCTCTCCTGGTCCAGTCAATCCAGCAACGGGTTCTGACTTTTTAACGTAAGGGGTGAGAAGTAGCCTTAGCCCCCTCAATGCCAGCACATTCATGCCAGCAGCTTCATCAAGTGAGTCTGCGACGAACCCACCAAAACAAAGCCCGCTTAGGGCGACGCTAGCGCCCGCGATGAAGGTCAGTAGTAGTGCCGTCGACCTCCAACAGCGTGGCCCATCGCTCCAAGAAGCCAGAGAAACAGCCCGACTACGAGCAGAATCATTCCGATTGTCCACACAATCGCAATCCCCGTGACGAACCCAATGATGAGAAGAATTAAGCCGAGAATAATCACAATGCCTCCAGTGCCAGTGCCTATTGTTCATATTGCTAACCGCCGCCAGTTCGCCGCTTGAAAGGCACAGAGACGAGCGGAGATCACAACTACTTGCGACGCGCAGCGCCCTTGGCCTTGTCAATCGCCTGTACGGCCTTGCGCTCTGTCTTTTCTGCCGCCTCTTCGACCTTGTTCTTCACGCGGCCTATCTTCTCCTTCGCTTCGCCAGCCCGCCGGTCGATCTTGCCCTCGGATTCCAACTCCTTGTTGCCAGTAAGACTTCCGACTGCTTCCTTAACCTTGCCCTTCGACTTCTCAAT
>PMTL01000117.1 GCA_003168075.1 Acidimicrobiaceae bacterium | reverse complement strand
CGCGCGTAGGCGAGGTCGCGGTCGAGCGACCAGAGACAACGTACGTAGCGAACGGTTTGGGACGTCACTGGCTCAGTCATGTCGCCTCCGGCGGGCGAGACCGCACCGATGAGGGTTACCGACCCCTCTTGCCCTCCGAGAGTAGTGACGCGCGCTGCGCGCTCGTAGAAGGCGGCGAGTGACGAGGAGAGGCTCGCGGGGTAGCCCTCTTCGGCGGGAAGTTCTCCACTTCGCGAGGAGAACTCGCGCAGCGCTTCGGCCCAGCGCGAAGTGGAGTCAGCGAGCATCACCACGCCATATCCCATGTCGCGGAAGTACTCGGCGACGGTCATACCCGTGTAAACGCTCGCGACCCTGGCCATCACGGGCATGTTCGACGTGTTGGCGATGACGACGGTTCTTTCGCGCAGGTCTCGGCCTGTCTTGGGGTCCCTCAGCGCCATGAGGTCCGCGACTGCGTCGGCGAGCTCGTTGCCCCGTTCCCCGCAGCCCACGAAGACCACCACCTCGACGTCGGCCCACTTGACGATCTGCTGGAGGAGCATGGTCTTGCCCGTACCGAAGCCTCCGGGCACCGCGGCGGTGGCGCCTTGGGCGACGGGGAAGAAGAGATCCACGACGCGCTGGCCGGTCACGAGGGGCTCGGCGGCGCGAAGGCGCGCGCGAGCCGGTCGGGGGCGACGGACGGGCCACTGCTCGAAGAGCGTGACGTCACGACCGTCGATGGTGGCGACCGGATCGCTTTCTGTGACCGCGTGCGCCTCGCTGAGCCAGGTCAGCTTCCCGCACACGTCGGGCGGTATGAGTACCCGGTGCTGGACGCTGCTCTCGCTCTCGAGCGTGCCGATAAGGGTGCCCGGTTCGAGCAACGCGCCCAGTTCGAGACGTGTCGGGACGAACGGCCACGTCCTCGTCGATCGCTGGGTCACTAGGGAGCCAGGTTGGAGCCAGGTCGGCCCTCCCTCGAGGGGTCGCAGAAGGCCGTCGAAGACACCGCCGAGGAGGTCGGGGCCGAGGCGTGCCGAAAGGGCGTGGTGCTGGGCCGTCGCTTCGTCGCCCACGCGCAGCCCGCCCGTGTACTCGAAGGCCTCGGCGGTGAGGCGTCCCTCGTGAATGGAGACCACCTCCGCCGAAATGCGCAGGGGTCCGACCTCGATGACGTCGAGGGCCGCGACGCCGCTCAAGCCGCTCACCTCGACGAGCGGGCCGTTGACTCGCTCCACCCGACCGGTATCGGCACGACTCGTCAGGACCACAGCTCCTCGATCCGTGGTGCCAGTTCCGCGAGCTCGCGTTCCACCAATGTGTCACAGCTGAGGTCAATTCGTCGCTGACCCTGCACGGCGATCACGCCGACCCCAGATTTCGAAACCTCCACGGTGGCCTTGGCTCCCAAACGGTCTCGCGCCACGCTCGCCAGGCGAGTGTTGAGGTCCTTCGCCGCGGGTACGCCGACGAGCCCATTGAGTTGGTCTTGCGCGAAAGAGCGAACTTGCTCGTACACACCGCGCTGGGCTCGCAGGATCCTTTCGCGAGCCTCACGACGGGCGTCGATGACGACCCGGTTCGCGCTGCGTCGAGCGGCCGCCGCTCCCTCTTCTCGCGCCGATTCGAGGAGGGCTTCGCTGCGGCGCTGGGTATCGGCGAGCATGACCGCAACCCACCGGTCCGCCTCCTCAAGAATTTGCAATGCGCGTTGCTCGGCGTCTCGAAGCAGACCTGCGCTCACGGGGCGAAGCTGCACGTCGAGGGGAGTCGCGGGTCCGACGGATTCGGTGGTCACGGGCGCCGCACTCACGAGGTCATCCCCACTACGAGCGGCTCGCGGGTACGCGTCAGGACCACGCCGCCGAGCGTCTCGGTGGCGAAGGGTGTTAACAGGACGAGCGCGACGTCACTTTCGAGGGCGTTCCACGCTCGACGCACCTCGTCGGGAGTCTCGGCGACTATGGTCTTCGCCCCGGCGAGTGCGTAACCCTGCACCCGAACCGATTCACCAAGCACGACGACGAGACCCATAAGCTCAGACCTTGCCGATGAGGATGATCGCGACGACCAAGCCGTAGATGGCGATGCCCTCGGCCAGTCCGACGAAGACCATCGCTCGACCAAACAATTCGGGCCGCTCGCTGATCGCCGCGAGCGCCGCCGATCCGGTGTAGGCGACCGCAATCGCGGCGCCAATCGAGGAACCGGCGACCGAGATCGCGGCACCCATCAACGCCTGTCCCGCGTAGGGGGGGGCGGTTGTCGCCACCACTGCGCCGGCTGACGCGGGAGTGGTGGTGGCGGCGAGCACCACGAGTACGCCACCACCCATCATGAGTGCGAGGTTCACCAACTTGATCAGGAGAAGCCCGCCACGCGGATGTCGTCGAAGTTGCAGTGCGATTCCTCCGCTCACCAGTGCGAGCATGGGTAGGGCGATGAGCCAGGTGATCATGGGGCCTCCTTCATTGACGGACCTGAATGTGCCAGGGATGGAACTCGCGACCTTCGGTGGTGAAGACTCGTGAGAAGATTTCGTAGTACTCAAGTCGAAGTGCCTGGACGCCCGCTACGAGGGCCTCGAGGGCGAAGGTGAGTGCATTGCCGAGGACGAACACGAGGATCGCGACGACGATGTTAAGGACACCGCCGCGGTTCCAGAGGTCCGCGGTCCCGGTCCAGACGAGCGTGCTGAGGGCCGCGTGGGTCAGGCCGAAGGCCGCGAGGCGGGCGAAGGAGACGGTGTTGGTGCCGAGTCGCAGCAGGCCGTCGAAGAGCTCCACGCCCGCCTCGAGACCGCCCGACGCCCGCCCGCCCGCTTCGGCGAACAGGCCGACGAAGCTGAGTGCGAGGGCGAGGATGGCGAGCGCGATGCCTGAGATCACTAGTGACGTGCGGTGCCAGTACCAGCCTGCGCCGACGACCGCGAGACCAAGGTAGAGCGCGGCGCCCGCGATGCCCGAGAGTGCGACGAGCGAGCGGGCGACACCACCTTCGCGGAACCGATTGACGGCGCCGAGCGTGTAGGAGATGGCGAGGATGACTGCGCCGATGGCCACCGACACGGCGAGCAGAGTGGTGGCGTGGTCGAGCGGGCGCATCCAGAGCGTCGGCACGAGTCCGGTTGGACCGAACGCCTCTCCGAAGGCGAATCCGAAGCCCATGCTTACGAGTCCCGCGCCGATCAGAAAGGGTGTTGCCCAGCGGAACCTTCGTAGAAATGCCAATCTGCCCTGGGGTGCCCACGCGGCGACGCAGCCAAGCACCAGTAGCAAGGAGCCGTGCCCAGCGTCGCCAAACATCATGCCGAACATCAGCACGTAGGCAATGCCCGCCAGTATCGAGGGGTTCAGGTCCGCGTAGGGCACGGTGCCGTATGTGTTGACGAGGGGCTGAAATGCGTCCGAAGCGGACGAGCCACGCAGCAATGTGGGTGGTTGTACGCCGTGCGGAGGCATGAGGCGCACTACTGCCGCTCCTTCAGGGGCGAGTACCTGGGCGAGTTGTTCAATTTCCGAGGACGGGGCCCATCCCGCGAGTGCCGCGATTGAACCCTCGCGGATCATGCTCGCGTCGACCTTCTTGATCTCCATTTCGCCCGCGAGTGTCGCGGCGTCGCCGGCGCGCTCGAGCGCCGCGAGGTCGGGGGCTTCACGCGAGAGCAATGGTGCCGTCGGTTGTCTCGGGCCCCGTGCTTGCACCCGTAGCAGGACATCCTCGGCCTCGGTGACACTAACGCTAAGTAACTCTGGCTCCACGCAGCCTCGCGACGCGAGCGTCAGCAGGACGGGGCGAAGCCGGTCTTGCGGCGCGATGACCGCGACGCGCTCCATGCGTGCGGGTTCGAGTGTCTCACGCCACGGCATCGAGCACCTCGATGCCGTGGCCGGCCCGGCCCGCGACCTCGAGGGCCGTTCGAATGCGCAGCGCGTCGGCGAACTGGACGGCAATGGCGGCGACCACCGTTTCAGGTCCAGCACCGCCTCGTCGAAGACTTTCGAGCGCTTCGTCCCAGAGACGAGTGCGCCACTGAACTTCGGCGAGCCACAGGTTATCCGGGCCGGACACCCCATTGAGGATCGACGCGACGTCACGAGGAAGGGAGTCGTGGAGCTCGCCCAGAGAGGTCGCCGAGAGGGCCCGCGAGCCGAGGATTGCGCGAACGTTCGCCGCGGAGGTCGAGTCGGCGTCGAGCGGACCAACCTCAGTGACGAGTCGGCTCAACACCAGGGTGGCGTAGGTCTGGGCCCATTTTGCCGCCTCTGGCACGCCGTCGATGATTCGACGAGCGAGGGTGAACTGTAGCGCGATGTTCACTTCCGAGGCGTCGAGGACACCGGGGTCACCCCACGGGGAGCGACGAAGGACGTCGCGTAGTTCGTCGAGCGTCAATGGTGCGACATGACTGGAGATGCTGGCGAGCGACCCAAGTTCGAAGGGCGTTGCAAACTGGTTTCCTTCTAAACGGCCGAGTTCACCCCGTAGATTCATGAGTTCGAAAACGCCCGCGAGCACGTGAAATCGCGAGGCTCCGAGCGCGGGACTCCATCCGGCCAGGACACGAAGGTTCCAGAGGACGCTGGCGAAGACCTCGTGCTCGCTCGCTGCGAGATCGAGGCCAGGATGCAGGCGCTCGCCGTAGCAAGAGGTAGCGAGGACTTCGAGCGCAGCGTCGAGCGATCCGGCGCCGGCGATTTCGCGCGCTCCGGCGGGACCGACGCAGTGGCTCGCGAGACTTTGACTGCGGACCTGAGCCGCGACCCAGCCGGCGCTCACGGCAACGTCCTCGACGCGATACCTGTCGAGAGAACCCGACGAACCAACTCGTCAACAAGAGGTGTGATCCTCGTCATCGCCTCGCGATTGATTCGTTCGACTTCTTCGTCTGCTGAGGCTCGTAGTTCATAGGCCGTCACAGCCGCCTCACTCTCGGTGGAAGTGGCGGCTGCGGCACGCGCGGCGGGCTGAGATTGGGAGGCCTCTTGGACGATCCGCTGTGCTTCAAGGGCTGCGCTTGTTCGTCGGTTTTCGGCCTCCGTCGTGGCTCGCGAGACGATCTCGGCCGTGCGACTTTCTGTCGCACGCATTACAGCGAAGACGGGTGCTAGTTCTTCACGGAGTACCGCCGCATGGTCAACTGGAACGCCAGCAAGCCCGGCTTTGCCGGGGACGGCCATAAATCGGAAACGACGGAGCAAGTCGCTCGTTCTCGCCATGAATCACCTCTATCGCGCTCTTCCAAGAGAATCCTAAAGTCGCCGCGAAGAGGGCGGGCAGAGGAGAACGTCACTTGGGGCTTAAGAGGAGCGTGCTCGCTAGTCATGAGCAGAAATAGTTTCCCGCGATCCATCAATGGTCTTATGCAAGTTTCGAACTCTAAAGTCGGCTCGCCACAAATACCCAAATCAATCAAGATTCTCCTTAGAGACCGAATCCTCTGAGGATAAAGGGTGCCGACGACTCTGCCAATAATTGCTGTTGTGGCTGGGCGAGTATGCGTCTCGAGATCGTCACCTTCATCGAATCGTTCTTTCCGAGAGGATGGTTTGGAGTTGGGATGGTCTTTAGACCGGTTCAATGAAGTGCCCACCCTAGATGCGTTGCTTCCATTGATGCGTTTAACAAGAGTGTGAGTGTCTTTGGTCATAGGAAGTCCGCCTTAAGGTGAGGGCGTACTCTTCGACGCAGGAGGTTTGTCATGGTTGTTTCTCGTCGCACACTCGGAACCGGCTCGGCCGCCGTGGAAGTCTCCGGCGAGGGCCTGGGCTGCATGGGCATGTCCGAGTTCTACGGAAGAGGTGACGAGCAGGAGTCACTCGCCGTCATCCACGCCGCCCTCGACGCGGGGGTCAACTTCTTGGACACCGCCGACATGTATGGGCCGTTCACCAACGAGAAGTTGGTCGGGCGCGCCATCGCTTCTCGACGCGACGAGGTCGTGCTCGCCACGAAGTTCGGCAATGAGCGACGTGAGGACGGCACGAGGGTCGGCATCAACGGCCATCCGGACTACGTGCGCCAGGCCTGCGACGCCAGCCTGGCGCGTTTGGGTGTCGATCACGTGGACCTCTACTACCAGCACCGGGTCGACCCGAGCGTACCGGTGGAGGAGACGTGGGGCGCCCTCGCGGAACTCGTGGCGGCCGGCAAGGTTCGTCATATCGGAATCAGCGAGGCGGCCCCGGCGACGATTCGTCGGGCGCACCTGGTCCACCCGGTGACTGCGGTCCAGACCGAGTGGTCGCTGTGGTCGCGCGACGTCGAGGACAACGGGGTCCTCGCGACGGTGAGGGAACTCGGTATCGGCTTCGTGGCCTATTCACCATTGGGGCGTGGATTCCTGTCGGGAACCATCCGTAGTATCGACGACCTCGACGAGAACGACTTTCGCCGACACTCGCCGCGCTTTCAGGGGGAGAACTTCCAGAAGAACCTCGAGCTCCTCGAGCGTGTGCGCCAGATCGCGGCCGAAAAGGATGTCACGCCGAGCCAGTTGGCGCTGGCGTGGGTGCTGGCACAAGGTGAGCACGTCGTACCGATCCCGGGCACGAAGCACCGTCACTACCTCGACGAGAACATCGGCGCCCTTGACATCCAGCTCGGCGAGGATGATCTGCGGGCTCTTGACGCGGCCGTTCCGGAGGGGTCGAGCGCGGGCGACCGCTACGCCGATATGTCGAGCGTGAACCGCTAAGCCACCACCATTGCGGCTCCGTCGCACGCGCCGGGGGAGTGTCGCCGTGCGCCGCTCGTCGCCGAGCGATATGACGACGAACCGAGTACAGCAGCGTCGTGGCCAGCCCACGGCCATCGGCCTCGCGACACGTGCTCTCGCGACGACGACTAATTAAAGTGCCAGGTATGTCCAAACTCATCGCGACCGACCTTCACGGCGTCCATGCTCTCGTCACCGGTGGTACGAGTGGACTCGGCCGAGCGATGGCCGAGGCACTCGCACTGGCCGGTGCTCAGGTCGTGGTCGCTAGTCGCGACCGTCAACGCGCGCAAGATGCCGCCCGCCGCCTCGGCACCGGCGCACTCGGTTGGGCGATGGACGTTCGCGATCCGGAAATGGTCACCACGGCGGTTGACGAGATATACGCCCGCCTCGGTGGCCTCGATCTGCTCGTTTGCAACGCGGGCGTCGGGATGCGAACGGTCAACCCACGATTCCTCAGTGAGCCTCAGCCGTTTTGGGAGGTCTCACCCGACGGTTTTCGCAACGTGGTCGACACAAAGTTCATCGGTACCTTCCTGGTGGCCCGCGCCGTTGTACCGCGCATGCTGCAGGGGAACGGCGGCCGCGTGGTCGTGATCTCGATGAACACCGAGACGATGACCCGGCCAGGCTTCGTACCCTACGGACCGTCGGGTGCCGCGGTTGAGGCGCTCGCCCAAGTGATGGCCGCCGACCTGATGGGGACGTCGTTGAAGCTCAACGTCCTGCTGCCCGGCGGTGCCAGCGCCACTGGCATGATTCCTGATGAGGTCTCACCCGAAGTTCGGGCACGACTACTGGATCCTGCGATCATGGGTCCCCCCATCGTCTGGCTCGCCTCGCCTGAGGCCGCCGACGTCCACGGTCAGCGGATCACGGCCACCGAGTTCGAGGAGTTGCGGATGCACCGCGCCCGCTGACTCAACCGTTAGGCCTTCGGCTCGTCCGAGATTCGCCACGCGGTCCTCACTCGTGCCGAGTGACTCGGCCGTGGCTCGCGCGCCGACGTTGTATCTCTTGGCGATAACGGAGCCAATGATGTCCGAGGGGGGCGCAGTGGTGCCCCCAGGGTGCTGTGAACCGCAGAGCGTGCAAGGTGACATTCATAGAGGCCGACAAGGTCGGTAATCGCCAGTTCAATGTGAATTGATGACCTTGGCCCCTGATGAAGAATCTGCGTAGCGTCGAGAATACGGTCAGGTGAAGAAACGTTGAGGAGGTTCGTATGGACCGTGAGAACTGCGAAGGGAAGAACGGCCGTGCGCCGTTAATGATGGTTCCAATGGTTGCCCTGTTCGCCGCTGTTCTAGCGATCGGATCCTGCGCCAAGCACCGACGACACTTGCATCAACACGAGGGACCGGAGGGTCACGGGGGTCACGAACGGCACGCCCACCCGCGTCACCACGAGTGCGGCTGCGCAGATGAAAGGCACTGCCGCCGAGATCACGGACCCGTAAAGGTCCTGATCGAACCGCTCCAGATTCTCGAGAAGCGTTTTGCGAGCGGAGAGATAGACGAGGATGAGTTCCGACGTCGCCGGAGCGTTCTGCAAGAGAATGCTCAATGATATTGTCGCCTTCGCGCCCTTCGAGACGTGCGAATCGGTTCCATGGCGCTGGGGGACGGGTCCGCTGAGCGGTTTCAGTCGCTGATTCATTCGTTTCCCGAAATCTCAGCGACAGTCACCCCACTACGAAGTGAGAAGGATGAGAGCGTCGTGACCACCAATGAAGAGGCGGCAACGCTCGGTTCACGGATATCTCGACATATAGCGATGGTGGCGATCTGTCTAATGATGTTCCACACCTTCATGGTCATGACCATCGTCAGTGTCGCGTTCGGGAACGTGCAGTCGAATCTGCACGCGGGAGTGATGCAGTTGTAGTGGGTCGTCAATGATTACGGTTTGACGTTCGCCGCGTTCATGCTGCTCGGCGGGACGTTGGGCGACCGTCTGGGGCGAAAGAGGGTCACGTTCGGAGGCCTCTTGCTCTTCGCGGCCGGTTCGCTCCTCGGCGCACTGGCGACGAACTCCGACATCTTGATCGCGGGCGCGTCATCATGGGAATCGGTGCGGCGGCCTCGGAGCCGGGAACGCTCTCCATCATTCGACACATGTTCCCCGATCGCCGCGAGCGAGCTCGAGCCGTTGGCAAGGGTGCAGGGACCGGTCCTCGACCTTTCGAGAGCTCGCCGCTGACAAACGACCCGGACGTTTTACGGGTCGTTTCGAGGGCTGCACATGCGAACGACCTCCATTTCGCCCTAGAGATGCTGGTCAAGGCAACGTAGGGAGCTACCTCCAACGTCCGACGCGTGAGGAGATGTGCAGGTATTCGTTCGCGAGCGCTGACGCGCAGAGTTGCCGCCCATGGCACCCGTCGCCCTACTTCGGCGAATGCCTACGGGCGCTGGCGCAGCTCAACAGCGATGAGCAACGTGGCGCTGCCAACGTCACCAGTTTGCCGAGCGACGGCGCACGAGCTCCTGACGCCGCGTGGGCCGCGGATTCACTTCGTCCGAGGCACCCCCCGCCGGGGGTTCCCTTCGCGGCGATTCGTCGAAGGACCTCAGGAACCGAGCGACTGGGTGAGATGTTCCCGGAGCGCGGGCCCGAGATGCTCGTCCTCAAGACCAAAATCGATGATCGTCTTCAAGTACTCGAACTTGTCTCCTGTGTCGAAGTAGCGGGCATTCTCAATCTCAAATCCGAGGAGGAAGTTGCCGTTGTCGATCGAGCGCTGCATGGCGTCCTGCAGCGAAAGTTGGTCGCCAGGGCGAAGCTCGGAGGCACGCTCGCTGAGGCACCCCAGTATCGTCGACGTGAAGAGGTAGCTGCTCACGCTCGCGAGATCCGACGGCGCGCAGGATCGGCCGGGCTTCTCGACGATCGATTCGATCTTCACGATACCCGGCTCGATCTCCTTGCCTCCTACGTACCCGTAGCGCGTGTAGTCGTCGTCAGCATCCGCGCGAATACACGACAGCACGCCGAGGCCCGTGCGTTCGTAGAGGGCGACCATCTGGCTGAACCGCCCGGGAGTAGCGCGGATGAAGTCGTCTCCGAAGGTGTAGATGAAGGGCTCATCACCGATTAGGTGCGCAGCGTTAAGCAGAGGCGTGCCGTTGCCATCCGGACCCTTTTGCCGCATGTAGGCAAAATTTGCCAGGTTGGCGATATGCTCGACCTCCTTCAGCAGCTTCTCTTTCGGACCCGCGAGGGCAGCTACAAGCTCCTGGTTCGGCTCCGCAAAGTGGTCCTCGATCGAACGCTTGTGGTATCCGGTCACGATGACGATGTCTTCGATCCCGGCCTCGACGAGCTCCTCGACGATGTACTGAATGATCGGCTTGTCGAGGATCGGCAGCATTTCCTTTGGCATGGCCTTGGTCTGGGGGAGGAATCGGGTCCCGAGGCCAGCCGCGGCAATTACAGCTTTGCGTATCAATTGAATCTCCCACTCGCGCGACCACGAACTGCTGGTGATGCACTCAATCTGCCCAATTGCGGCGTCTCTCATGCCACGGTTCCACAATACGGCGTAATCCACCCGGGCTTCCGCTGTCGAGGGGGCCATGACCTCAGGACGGAAGTCGCGGGTCGCCACCGTGCCTTCGGTGGAGGTAAGGGGACTCGAACCCCTAGCCCCTTGCATGCCATGCCATTCCGTTGGGTTCAGACGCATTCGCACGAGTTCATGAAGTCCCATTTTGCAAGGCTTTTGGTTCATGCGCGTTCACTGCAGTTCGCTTCAGTTCAAAATATTTGCTGACGGAAACGCTGACATTTTGCTTCGGTCAGTTGATCGCGTCGACCGTTAGCCGATTCGCATTCAGATACAGCAATCATATTGCCGAGGTGGCGTGAGGGCCATTACTTGACTTCGAAACAGCGCTGCTCGGCAAGCGTTGTTGGCGGAATCCGGTCGTGTCGAAGACCGCCGACACAATGATTTACTAACTAGCACTCGTCGCACCGTCGCCGGTCAGATGGAACGTAGTCGGTGTCGAATCGACTCTTTGGTTCGATTTTGTGTCCCTCTTCACAATGTTGACCGTGGTGGTACACGGCCGGATCTCCAAAGTTCGCCGTGTAGTAGTACTTCGCCATTCTTGCTTCCCTTCGCCAAAGCCAAATCGAATAGTACTTTGACCATTAGTACGAACTCAGAAACGGTGACTTCAACGCATCTGGAGCGACGTTCGTCCCGCTCTGTGCCAACTTCTAGTGAGACAGTCTGCGCCGACAAATCAATCAGCTAAGTGGACGGAGAAGGAATTTCTTTCC
>PMTL01000199.1 GCA_003168075.1 Acidimicrobiaceae bacterium | reverse complement strand
AAGTTCGCCGTGTAGTAGTACTTCGCCATTCTTGCTTCCCTTCGCCAAAGCCAAATCGAATAGTACTTTGACCATTAGTACGAACTCAGAAACGGTGACTTCAACGCATCTGGAGCGACGTTCGTCCCGCTCTGTGCCAACTTCTAGTGAGACAGTCTGCGCCGACAAATCAATCAGCTAAGTGGACGGAGAAGGAATTTCTTTCCAGTTTGTAAGTGTTGCGACCGTAGGGATCCACGAGCGTGAACGTTCAGAGTCTTCTGGTGGGCCTGTCTTCTGGTGGGCCGCCCGGGTCTCGATCCCGGCACCTTGAGAGTGCCATCAGGGAGTCCCGTGACATCCATCACCATGCAAGTTTACGGGCCAGATGAGGTTAAGAATCCGCCGACGTCATCTGAAGTTCGCACAAGTTTGAACTCGTGGCTAGACAGTTGGCTAGACCAGGGCTCATTTCAAGGTCAAGTCACTATTCAATTTCGAGAGACCGATAGTGGGGGTTTTGAGCTGTGGCTGGGGGACTCGTAGACGTTTTCCCTGACGGTCTTGTGACCAACGGACCCGTCGCGATTCACAGTCCAGAAACTGCTGCTCCCGCAAGGCCACCTTGGACGCAGGAACTCGTAGCCATCGCTTGGGCTTGGTGTCCGAGAATTGCGGGTTGAGCCCCAGAGATCCTACCGACGGAGACGCCAGCTTGCTGACACCGCACTGTTCCCGTGGCAGGTTGGGCTGAAGTGGCTAGCGTGACGATTGGAGGGTAGGGAGCATGATGGGACCGAAGCGCCGTGGGGAAGTTGGGTGATGGTGAGTACTCGCTCAGTGGAGCGAAAGCAGATTCACGTCAAGACCAGCACAACCCGATCGCCCGCTGTTGATGCACCCTCGTTGGTAGTCCAAGAGGGTTCGAGAGGAGGGCAAGTATGACTGCGTCGCTGGCTGTACTGCTCATCGTCGTCGTGGTGTTCGTCTTCTTGGCGTTGACCCTGCACGTCATCCACCAGTACGAGAAGGGCGTGGTCTTCCGCTTCGGTCGTGTCGTAGCAGAAAAAGAACCGGGGCTCGTATTCGTTTTGCCGATCATGAACGTAGTGCGCAAGGTCTCGTTCCGCATCGTGACGATGCCGATCCAGTCGCAGGGGATCATCACGCGCGACAACGTCAGCGTCGACGTCTCGGCCGTTTCGTACTATCGCGTGGTCGACGCGACGAAATCGGTCGTCGCGATCGAGAACGTCCAGGAGGCAATAAACCAGATTGCCCAGACCACGCTACGCAAGGTCGTCGGTCAGCACACCCTGGACGAGATGCTCGCCGAAACCGACAGCATCAATGTCGACATCAGGGAGATTCTCGACGTGCAAACAGCCGACTGGGGCGTGCTTGTGACGCTGGTCGAACTGAAGGACATCCAGTTGCCCGACACTATGAAGAGGGCGATGGCGCGCCAAGCCGAGGCGGAGAGGGAGAAGAGGGCGAAGATCATCGCTGCCGAAGGAGAATTTCTCGCGGCGACCGCGCTGGGTGAGGCGTCGGACATCATGATGGAGCACCCGCTCGCTCTCCAGTTGCGCAACCTGCAGACCTTGATTGAGATTGGCGTCGACAAGAACACGACGGTTGTCTTTCCCGGGCCGCTGATGAGCACCATTCAAGAGATGGGAGCATTCCTTACTCGCGAGACCAACGCGATTGCCAAGTTACCGAAACCTGCGCCCAGCGAGGACGCCGTAACAAAGGTTGACGGGGAGGGAGTACCGTCGTGAGATTCGAGGCCTCATGCGGTTGACGTTCGTTGGAAATCCGTCGCCCACCGGAGGCTGATCGCTTCGGGCTCTTGAAGACAATCCGGCAGAATCAACCGATCGACTGTGCTGCGCAGTGGAACGGCACCATTGCAGGTTCATTCTGACGTCGTCAGTTGCACTGTTCACACCTTGAATGCGCCTCGACAAGAAACGGGCCAATGTTCACATCTTTGGGGTCAAGGTCAACTGGTTGGCCGCTTGGGTCTCGATCCCGGCACCTTAAGAGTGTTGCCAGAATGCCCAGGGACGTGGCTCGGCGTCCATTTTTGGTGGTCGGACGATGTCGAAAGTCCGCTGACTTCCTCTCTCGTTTGTATTCGTGGCTAGAAAGTTGACTAGACCAAGATTCGTTTCCAGGTCGAGTCGTAATTCAATTTCGAGAAGCTGATGGCAAGGTGATCGATCTAGTGCTGGGGGAGGAGTAGACAGTTTCACTGACGATCTTGTAACCGACAAACCCGTCGCGAATCAATTTTCACCTTATGAAGGAGGCTCGAAGTACACGATCACGATTCCACGGTTTGACCTGACGACTGAAGGAGTCGTCAACGCCCTACGTCATGGGCTCGGGACCCGTTACCACGTACTGGCCGGGTTCGGGATCAGAGTTCATCCCCTCACCCGCCGGGTGCTCGACCAACCCGGCACGATGTTGGAGGGAATCGGCTCCAATCGACTGTTGCGGGCCGCGGTGGCGAACTTGTGGCACTCCGGGCAGACCGTCACCGATGTTCATCTTGGCGGGCCGCCCGGCGCGTTTCTCGGCGGCCTGAAACTGATTAATCGTCTGTGGATCGCCCGAGAGACCGACCAAGTTCGCGAAGCTTCCGTCGGCCTTCGGCTACGAATTCTTTACTGCTCGTTGGGCTGCCCTTTACCCGTAGTAATCAAGTTTCGTAAGCTTTCGTGAACATAGAAACTCCACGCGTTTGAACAGTCATTGAAACATTCAAACTCGGGAACTAATCCCCGGTGAGTGAATCGGACTTCGGTCTGATCGCCGATTGGCGAGACCTCGAAAGTGATCTCCGTTTCGTTCCACTCGGTGGTGTCCTTCACAAAACTCAAGTAACTGTCTTCGACGTGCCAGACGACCTTCTTGCCTGGGTCAAGTTCGGTTATCCTCTGCTTAGAAAAATGAAGGTCTTCGTACCGATACGTAAACTCATCGCCGAGCTTGTCGGTGTCCCCTTCGATCTCACCGGACCACCACGCACGAACGTCGTTGATCGCGGCGAACGCTTCAGCCGGGGCTTGGTCCACCGTGAAGGACGTGGTGAAACTTCTAGTGATTGAGTTTTCCTTCTCTGGTGCATTGCCAATCTCTTCAATGACATCGCCCACTTCTACTGCACTCTTATTGATTGTCATACTTCCCCCTTTGAGGCACGGGCCGTTCGTGAGTACGAAACTGGCAGGTTTAATTGCATCACGCTAGTGAACATATCATCACAACTTTCGTGATGCAAGTTAAAAAGGAGATATTTTCACTTGACTTGTATGACGCAAGTGTCGGTAGTCTGGAGTGATGCTGGGTCGATTGTATGAATCACAGAACTGCTCGGCAGCGCGCGCTCTAGAACTCGCTGGCGAACGTTGGAGCCTGCTCATTCTCAGGAACGCATCTTTCGCAGGCCAGACACGATTTTCCGAGTTCGAGCGCAGACTCGGAATTGCTCCGAACATCCTTGCCTCACGATTAGACGGATTTGTGAAGGCTGGACTCATGGAGGTGCGTCCAAACGAAGAGCACAAGGGACAAAACGAGTACGTATTAACTGAAATGGGCCGCGATTTCGTCCCGGCCATCGTTGCTTTGACGAATTGGGGGGATCGTTGGTCTGCGCCAAACGGCCCGCCAATAATTTACGAACACGAGGTTTGTGGTGGAGCAATCCATTTAGAGCTTCACTGTGCTGCCTGCAATGAAACGGTGACGTCAGATATGGTCAAGGCCCGGCCCGGCCCAGGATTTCATGACGATGAAACCATCGGGTGACCTGTCGGGAACCGTAACGAGTAACGCCGAAGGCGGCCAAGCAAACTTTCACCGTCTTGATTGACTACGAAGGCATCGGGCAGATTCCCGCTTTCTGACGAAGAGCATCGAATCTGAGGATTCCTGGTTTCAAGTCTCACCTATGAGAGCATCTAGTAATCTCAAAAGGTTTGAATATTGTCCGCTGAGGTCCTCCAGTGTTGTGTATATCGCATCATCGCGCCTAGGGAGGACCGGGTTTGAAAGTGGAGACAGAGGCTTCGCTACAAACCTTCATGCGCCGGGTCGCCCAAGATCCAAGCACCAAAGATGAGTATGGCAACGGTGCCGAATGTACAAAGCCGCTTCACTGGCTTCACGGGCTTCACGGGCTTCACAGGCTTCATTGGGTGACGTTCAGTACTCATAATCATTGTCACGGCTTTTGTCGAGAGGCGACCGGTCGACGTGACGCAAATCTGATCGCGCATGGTCCTTCCCCAACTTAGGTTTACGTTGCGTATGATCGCTGTGGCTTTTGTCACCGACCTTTCGGGAACCGCGGCTTCTCCGACAGATCGAACATCGGCGGCCCGCTCAAGCGGACCGCCGATGTTCGATCTTTGACTATTGACAATTACCTACGACGAGATCTTCTTCCCATCGGCCTCGTGTGTCGTCATGTCGGGCAACACATCGTCGAGTGAATTCGTGGCTTCCAACCTCTTCAGAGCCGCTGCTACTTCTGGGTGGTCACCAAACTGACCCGCCGCGCTAGCGCCGGCGTGACGTTGACGGTAACCAGAGATGATGCCGTCGACCCCAATCCAGCTGGAGGTCCTCCACATTGCGAGAATCACGATCGCGAAGAGCGCGTAAAACGCACAGACGCTCGCGGTGCCCGACATTACGTAAGTGAAGAGCAGCGCCAGGCTCGATAGTGCGGCGAGTGGCGTAAGGAATCCGAGCGCCAGGCAAACACCGATCGCGAACTCCGAGACCGCGACAACGACACCAATCCAGCCCGCATTGGGAACGACGAAACTATGAAGGAAACTACCCCACCAGCTATAGGCCGCAACGCCGTGCGACGCAAAGCCGGCGACGCCGGCTCCACCGTTGTGCATGAACGCCGGATTCTCAGCACCCCACAGTTTTGACACACCAGCCTGAATCCACATCACTCCAAGCCATATGCGCATAGCCGTCCACACCAGTGCGGAAGCCTTGGAACGCTGCAGCCAGCGCAGCACACGTGGCGTTCCGATCTTTGAAGGGTTTCCGATTACTTCTAGGAGCTTTTCCATGGAACTTCCTGCTTTCCGGTCCTTGTAACTGGGATCTATTGTCATTCTCCACCCCAGTCCAAAAGATCCGACAGAGGACAAGTACCTAAATCGCAACGAGGGCGTGATCATGCTTGAGCAGTGCTCGCGCGTCACGCCCCAATCCCCCCCACTTGCGCGAGCGTCAGGAGATTCAAACGCATTGAAGACAGCCAGAATTACGAATGACTCTTGTCAAGGCTTCCAATGGAATGTCTGAAGCGACTTGCATGGTGCCAGCCCATTTTTTACCATTTTGGTGAGTATGTGAAGCCCGCTTCCGCGTCGGCGGCCGCGACTTCGGCCCGAATCGCCTCTTTACCCAGTAACGTCCACCGAGCAGAGTTATTTCACTCTATCGACCCGAAATCGGGCCCAGGTGGGTGTGCCGGGTAAGCGTGCCGACGATCGACGGGGGCTTAGCGCGGCCCCATAACTTGAGAGTGTTGCCAGAATGTCCAGGGACGTCTCTCAGTGTCCAGATTTGCTGGCCAGCAGGATTTGAATGTCCACCAACGTCCACCAACGTTCTCTCACGTTTGAATTCGTGGCTAGACAGTTGGTTAGACCCAGGCACGTTTCAAGGTGTGGGCATTATTCAGTACCGAGGGGCTGAAGGCAAGGTGTGCAACTTGCGACTAGGGGAGGGAATGAAGGACTACTGACCTCTTGCATGCCATGGGGTCTTTTCCAGTTCGCCGACGATCGCTAGTCACCGTAAGTGGCGAAATTATTGGCCATTCAGGTCGCTAACGTCCGGGCACGTCCGCACGAAACCGTCGGTGTTGCTAAAGGCGTTGCTAAGGGAATGCCCTTACACATTGTGCACGGGTCATAATTGCGCCAGCAAGTGGTCCCGATCCCGATATCTCGGGATCGAAAGAGGGATGCGTATGGTCGGAATGGTCCGGTGGAGTCAGATTCATCCGAGAATCAGAGAAGATCTGTTGGGTGGGTTCGGATTGGTCCGTGAGAAATTACGTGGGAATTCTTGATTCCAGGTGAGCGTCCAGCGTGCGGGTTCACGTCGAGCCCCGACATCCATAAGTCGGAATGCTCCCACGGATGCGGGACTTTTCAATCACCCCCAAGGGCGAGCATCTCGGACGAGTTTGACTCGTTGGCCCACCATCGAAAAAGTAGACCCAAATTCCTAGTCGCCTTCAGGTGCCTTGGTGATGGTTCTGCCCATCGTCAGTGCGTCATCTAGATCGAGTTGGATCTCGTCGCCGCGCACAGCCTCGATGGCATCGCCAGTCATTTCGAACTCGGTCAGCAGCTTCTCGCCACCAAACTGTGCCACCTCATCGCCCTGGGTGTCCTCATCCACGTCAATCTCCCTCGTCGGGATCATGGCGCTGAACCCCGCCGCCAGGTCTTCGATATCGACCGACCCCTGGACGAACTCTTGCTCATTCTCGTCCTCGTCGAGTAGCGCCGCATCCAAGTAGACCTCATCCTCTTCTTCCTCACTGATTTCCTGGAAGATCGCGTCTTCTAGTTCCAGACCCAGTCCTTGTTCGCTTTTGTCCACGATTCCTACTTTCCTAGAACCGACGGTCCCGAAGATGAACTAGCTGCATGGACCATCGCACGAATCAAGTGGGGCGGCCTTCCAGAAGCACCGGCCCCATCGTCCTCATGGTAATTGAGGTGGGATGCCTCCCACTGAGGAGTTGAATCCGTCCCGCCTCTGGGGTCAATCCAGCCGCTCCGAGGCCCAGCCGCATGTGCCAGGATGCAGAACTGTTGCGTCGGCTCCCCGACAGCAGTGAATCGCTACGGACCTACCATCGACCAGAGCATCGCAGTATCTAGGTGCTCATCGATGAGATCAGCCAACTGCTCGAAAGTCTCCTCCAGCACTGGCGGGGGTCGATACCCCACGAGCGCCTCAACGACAGCTGGGTCTTCGAAGAGTCCGTGCACCGTGGTCGCGAGCGATGCGCCATCGGTCCAGAACAGCTCGTTCAGCGCAGCGCCTTCATCGATCATCCGACCGTTGCGGATCTCATAGCCCTCCACGGCCAAACCGCTCCACGCCGCGAAGGGTCCAGAGATTTGAGGCAATGTGATGCCCACGTGCCGGGTGATCTTGTCCGCTCCAAACTCGGTACGCAGGGCCAGGAGACCTATGCCCCGGCATGCCCCCTCAATACCATGGATGTCAGTGATGGCTCCTCCGAGCATCATGCAGCCCCCGCACACGCCGATGATGCGTCCACCCTTGGCCGCTCGAACGTGCAGCGCGACGTCGAGCTCTTTTGCTCTCAACCAATTGAGATCGGCTGCGACGTTTTTGGACCCCGGAAGGATG
Organism: Acidimicrobiaceae bacterium; assembly: GCA_003168075.1. Taxonomy (GTDB): domain Bacteria; phylum Actinomycetota; class Acidimicrobiia; order Acidimicrobiales; family RAAP-2; genus RAAP-2. The sequence continues at coordinate 4,461 of PMTL01000199.1, read as the reverse complement.
ATGACATCACAATCCAGCATTTCGCGAGCGTTCGCTATCCATCGAACGTGGGCGCCGTGGGCCAGGAGTTGGAATTCATCCAAGTTGGAAGAGTAGGGGTAGCGAACGATCCCCACCACGGCGTCTGCTTCGGGTGCAGCGCGACGAATTGTGGCGCCTTCCTCGTCGGGCAGTTGATGCTGGACCATGGGGACCACGCCAGCCAATTTGAGTCCGGTCATTTCGTGCAACTTCGCTGGGCCCGGCTCCAGGAGTGTCGCGTCGCCTCGGAACTTGTTGAGTACGTACCCACCAAGTCGGGCTCGCGTGGTCTCGGGCACCAACGACCATGTGCCGTACAAGTGCGCGAAGGCGCCACCCTTATCGATGTCCACGACTAGCAGCGCAGCCGCATCGGCGTGGTCAACAATTCGGTTATTAACGAAATCAGGCAAATTTATCTCGGCCGGACTGCCCGCACCTTCGATGAGCACCAGTTCGTGCTCGCGGCGGAGCATGTCGAGGGCTCCGCTCATGGCGGGCCAGAGATATGGTCCTCGATCGCGCCAGGGCATTGTCGTCAGATCATGACGGACCTGCCCGTTCACCACCACCTGTGAGCGCGTGTCGGCTTCGGGCTTCAACAGCACCGGATTCATGAACTTAGATGGCTCTTGGCGGGCGGCGATGGCCTGGAGCCATTGGGCCACACCAATCTCACCACCATCGACCACCCGAGCGTTGTTTGACATGTTTTGCGCTTTGAAGGGCGCCACGTCGACGCCCTGGCGAGCGAACCAACGACACAGCGCGGTGACCGTCAAACTCTTTCCAGCTGACGAAGTGCAGCCGAGTACCGCGAGCGGTCGGAGCGAAGCGCGCGAGGCAGCCATGACTCAAGACGCTAATCTCCATCGATGTCACAACGTCCTCACTCGGGTCTGCTGTCGATCGAGTTGGATGAATGTGCGAACCGTGAGATTGCGAACGGGGCTTGCGGCGCTTCGCTTTGGCCGCGCCGACCGAGACGGGTTATCGGTAACCACTTACTAGAGTTTTGAATTCTTTCAATCTTCCCTCGGGGGAACCGCGACCGTTGGGTTCCAAGAGCGTGAACGCTCTAACCACTTAAGTGGGCCTTCTGTTGGGCCGACCGAGTCTCGATCCCGGCACCTCGAGAGTGTTTCCAGAATATCCGGGGACGTTTCTCAGCGTCCAAATTTGCTGGCCAGCACGAGTGGAATGTCCGCCAACGTCCACAGACGTCCTCTAACGTTTCAATTCGTGGCTTGACAGTTGGCTAGACCAGGGCTCGTTACAAAGTCAAGTCACGATTCAATTTCGAGAGACTGATAGTGGTGGTTTTGAGCTGCGGCTGGGGAACTCGTAGTCGTTTTCCCAGATGATCTTGTGGCCAACAAACCCGTCGCGATTCATTGCTGCGCTTCGCGTGTGGGTTCCCGTCGGGTCTCCGACACCAACCAATCTTCTCGATCGCGACGTTTGCAACCATTGCCGAAAGTGATGCGAAACTTCACTCGTGGAAATTGCAACTATTGATGACGTCAAACGTGCTTGGGCGGAATTAATTGGTGTCCCAGAGTTGACGAAATTCCATCTAACTATTGATCCTGTTTCTCGCATCGCCCCTCCGGGCTGGATTGGCCTCCTGGCCATTGATGACACGCTCACGGTTTGCGTGCCGACACTCGAACTCGAGGAACGCGTATCTCTGGCGACCAGCGGTGTGGGCCCATTTGATGCGACTACTCCAGCCGTGATTCTCTCAAAGCTCCCTCCGACGAATCGGGTGCTTGGGCCCGCGGGGCTTTTCTACAACTTTGGACGTGGAACCCCCGATACCAGTTTGAATGCGGAGTCTGTCTCAAAACAGTCGTTGAACTTTCTTATTGATTCTGTTTCGAGCGAAGAATTGGATGAGAGCGGGATTACAGAAATCGATAGAGACGCGTTAGTAATTCGTTCGGATCGTGGTGAACCAATCGCTGCTTGCGGCTACAGAGTATGGCCAAACGGTGTCGCAAACATTTGCGTGCTGGTTCATCCGGACCATCGGCGGAAGGGTTACGCATATTCGCTTGCGAGGGCAACCATTGCTCGAGCGGAACGTGAAGGGCTTCTGGCTCAGTGGAGAGCACGTTCGGAATCCTCTAGAAAACTCGCATTCCGGTTGGGACTCATCGAGGTTGGGGCGCAGCTCAGCCTCGAACTGTCTTGAGGACAGGCGGTTGAAGAAGCCGTCGGTGCTTGGTTGCAGGCTCGTCACGTCGGGCCAATGACGTCGACGACGGATCGAGCGCGTTGTGGTCTTATCGCAGAAACGATTCAATGACAGGAACGAACGCCGCCTCGTCTTGAAACAGGAATGCGTGCCCGGCGTTGGGGTAGAGCACGAGCGTCGATCGAGGTATCAGCGAGGCGATGTGGTGCGCATTCGTGATCGGATTGAGCCGGTCGACCGTGCCATCAGCCACAAGTGTCGGAACGGAAATCTGATTCGTCTTCATACCGGCCCGGTCAGCACTGTCAAACCACTGCAATGACGCGTTTCCCTGCGCCGCGATGATGACTTTTGGGGCCGAGGGCTCAGGCGGGAATTCAGAAACTGCCACGAGGTACGTTGCCTGGGCAACACTCTGATCTGCGGGAAAGAGTTGGGCGAGTTCATTTTTTGCGTTGCCACTCGTGAGCGCATCAATGTTCGCTTGTGGAGGCACGACCGTTCCTGTTCCTGGGTACGTCGCGCACAGCACCAGGTGGCCCACCTGGCTCGGATGCAGGACCGCGAGGGCCTGGGCAATCATTCCGCCCATTGACCAGCCCAGCACACTGGGTTGCTTAAGACCGAGCGTTGTTATGAGCGCACTTGTTTGGTTCGCCATCTCGTCGACCGTGAGCGGCTTCGGTAAGTTTGCGGTCTTGCCAATGCCGGCGTTGTCAAAGATCACCACTCGATGATTCTCAGCCAACGCATCAACAAAGCGACGGTCCCACACCTGCATGGTGGATCCGTAGCCCGCGATCAAGACCAGCGGTGAGCCGCTTCCAATCTCTCGGTACGCCACCGCGCCCTTCGCCGTGTGGGCCACACGCACCGGGGCGGACACGATCGACATCGGAATCTCCGGCGCCGACACGACCTCGCCCTCAGCCTTCATTACGGCCTCTCGGGCCAGGGACTGCACCGTGGTTTTCTGGGGAGTGGTGATGTCGGCGTATTCAACCTCGCCGACATAGGAGTCGGTCTCGAAGACGACCAAGTCCGCGACGATGTTGATATTCGAAATTGTGAACGACAATGCAAAGGCAGCTGAGGTCGCGCCCAAACTCCCTAAGGAGAGGGGCTGTATCGTTCCACGAATCGTCTTGCCGCCCTCAACGAAGGTCAACGAACTGCAGTTGGACAGAGCCTCCACCGCTTTCTTGAAGCCGGCTTTTTGTTCGCTACCGCCGCTGAGCAACTCGTGAAAAAGCGGAAGACTCGAATTCTGAGTGAAGTCTGCCGTGGATTCAACGGTCTTCGCGCCACTACCTGTCCCGAGTCCGACGAGGCACTTGTTATTCGAAAGGATGCTGGTCGATGGAGCGGGGTCGACGCTCCACCCGGCAGGAAGGTCACCCACGTTCATCAGTCGAGTGGTCATTTCGGCCGCGCTACTCGAACCGTTTGGGACCAATACTGCCGAGGAGACTGCGAGGGCGGCCAGCACCGCGGCGAGGGCGTTCCAAAGTGGCGAACCGTGTGCCTCGGACTTTTGAATCAGTACTGGATTCTCATCATGTGTTGTCACAATGTAAAGGTACCTTAACTTTTGTATCTATGTCAAGGCAGCTTTACATTTATTCTGAAAGCTGCCGGCCGGTCCTTTTTCGCTGGCAATGACGTGCCATAACTCAGAAGTAGGTTCTGCCAATGCCAGCGTCGTGCCATTTGGGATCGCCACCCGTATCACCCATATGANNGTTTCAAGGGCAGACTTTCTGATTCGCTCGATCCGCAGAGAACTCATTCGGTCGCCCTGGCTTCAGCCTTACGTTGTCCTGATCGTGATGATCAGCACATTGGAGGGACGGAGTGTGGGATTTGAGCAGTACGATTTCGAGAGAGCATTCTAAAGTCCTTGCTACTATTGAGGGCCGCCCGGGTCTCGATTCCCGCACCTTGAGAGTGTTTCCAGATTGTCCAGGGACGTCTCTCAACGTCCAGATCTGCTGGCCGGACAGCGTGGAGTGTCCACCAACGTCATCTGGCGTCCTCTCACGTCTGAATTTGTGGCTAGACAGTTGGCCAGACCAGGGATCGTTTCAAGGTCAAGCCACTATNNTGTCAGCGCACCTCGAATCGGCGCTCGGCGTTGATCGGCCACCGCGCCGGTAGCCACGTTAGGGGCGGCCTGTCGGACTCCGTCACGCTCGGCTCAGCGAGCGCAGATTCGGTGTTCCGGCGCCAGAGGGGATGCC
>PMTL01000150.1 GCA_003168075.1 Acidimicrobiaceae bacterium | reverse complement strand
TCGTCGCTTCAAACGTCCCGCTCTCGTGACTCTCGACTGAATGAAAAAACGGGTAGTTCAGCTGGGTGAAGTGAAATCGGTTGGTCACGGCGCTAATGGGAGCAAAGCTCGCACCGAAACTTTCAAATGAAGGTCCGTTCCACTCGCTCCAGGAACCGTTGCTCAACAGTCGCGGACCATGCATCAATCCGGTCACGAAAGACGTCGACGGACACCTGGCGCTGATGTCGGTTTGCTTGACGGCGCTGCTGTCGGTCTACTTGACCCCTAGTTTCTAGAGACATTGTTGAAAAGGAATTTCTTAGGCTTTGCAAGTTTTGCGACCATTGGGATCAGGAGCGTGAACGTTCATAGTCTCCTGGTGGGAATTTAGTGGGCGTGTGATTTAGTGGGCCGCCCGGGNNCGCTTCTTTTTTAGAAAACTGAAGAGTCGAACTTTTACGTTTTACTGGTGCGCCTGTGATTTAGTGGGCCGCCCGGGTCTCGATCCCGGCACCTTGAGAGTGTTTCTAGATCGTCCAGGGACGTCCATCAGTGTCCAGATTTGCTGGCCGGACGAAGTGGAATGTCCACCAACGTCCACTGGCGTCCTCTCACGTTTGAACTCGTGGCTAGACAGTTGGCTAGACCCAGACTCGTTTGAAGGTATCGTCACCGTTCAGTTTCGAGGAGCCGATGGCGAGGGGTTCCAGCGACGATCGGGTGAGGAGTAGTTAATCGTCTTAGACGAACCGGTGGCCAACTAGCTCGTGGGTATTGAGATTCTCGTCGCGCCACCAAGGGTTATAAATCTGTGCCAATGTGTTGAATCCTCATAACGAAAGGCTCAATTCGACCCATGGAGGCGATCGGATTGAGCCTTTCGTCACGCCGTATGGACAGATTACTTCCGGGCAGCGTCTTCGAGTTGGATAACTTCTTCACGGTAAACACCGGCGAGTCGACGGGAGATACGGGAACGCAAGTAGAACACGTACCATGCCGTGCCGGCGAGGACCGTGTAGAGCAGGTACTCACCAGCCACATGTCCCTCCTGAGGGGCCAATGCAACGACGATCACGGCCGAGACATAGAGGATTGCGACAATTGCCACGGGCAAGAACCAGCGACCCAGTGAGAAATCCGTGATCCGCGCGCGCCCCGGAATCTTTTTGCTCAAGTAAGCGTAGATTGCACCGCCAACCGTCAAGAGATAGATCATGTAGTACGCGACGCTCACGATGGATATCACATTGGCCGTGATCCCGGCAGAAAGTAGGTTGATGCCGATGCCTACCGCGAGCACCAGCAAGATAGAGGCGATAGGCGTCGCCGTCGAGTCATTGACCTTGCCCAGGACGCCTGATGCGGGGAGCATCTTGTCGCGCGCCAGTGCAAAACACAGGCGTGTCGCGACCACCATGTTGGCCAACACGCACGAGAAGATGGCGATGAAGACGATCACTTGGAGGATGACGCTGGGGACCTGACCGAACTGGTACTGGAAGATGTACACCAAGTCGTTCTTGTTCTGGCCCAGCATCGCGGTGATGCCCTTGGGAATGGCGATGAGGAAGCCCACAATCATGATGGCGCTCGCCAGGACCGACACGTAATTAGCCCGGATCATGGCGGTGGGCGTCGTCGCACGGGGATCCAGGGTCTCCTCTGACAGGTCCGCGGCGCCCTCCCAGCCGATGAAGGTGTAGAGCGGCAACAGGGACGAAAGAACAATGCCGTACCAGAGGGACGAGTGGTTCGTGCGGACCGTGGAGGTCAAGACGGAGAAGCCCGCGTCGTGCTTGAAGAAGAACAGCGTTCCGAAGATGAGCATGAGGGCGGCGATGACCGAACCGGCAATCTCGAAGAACACGCCCCAGTTGTTGAAGGCACTCACCGCCTTGATGCTGAGGACGTTGATGACCGCCGCCACAGCCAGGGTGACGCAGATGAAGATGACGGTGTCAGTGTGGGTGGGTGACTTCCAGATGTCGGGCACGAACACCGACGCCAGCGCCGCCGCGGTCGCCGTCGCTCCGGCGATGAAGGCCACCAGTGCGGTATAGCCGGTGAACCACCCGTAGTGCGGACTGATGAGCCGACTGTTCCACTGGTACGCGAAGCCAGTGATTGGAATACGCGCCGCCAAGTGCGAGTACACCATGACAATGAGAAAGACGCCCGCCGCGCACGGCAGCCACAGGGCGACGCCGATGCCGCCCGACGTACCGAAGAGGCTCGGCAGGAGGAAGAAGATACCCGTTGTGATGCTGATCATCGAGAACGCGATTGCGAAGGAGCCGTAGGGGCCCAAAACTCGTTTCAGTGACTGTTGATAGCCGAAGTGGTGAAGGTCATCCACGTCCTGCACATCTGACAGTTGCTTCTCATGGACGGTCTCACCCGGATTCATAGACATTGACGATGCTCCCCCGCTCGTAGTTAAAGGTTGATAGTAGGGACCGGTCACTTCAAAGTGAAGGATGAATCTATCTCGCCATTATGTCGTTTGCCGACATAATCGTCGTGCGGGACTGTGACAAGATGTCGTGAGCACGGTGAGGAATCGAGGCGACGTGGAAAACATCAGCCTGCGACAGATCGAAGCGTTCCTCGCCGTGGTGGAGGAACTGCACTTCGGCCGCGCGGCGGATCGCCTGTTCGTCTCGGCGCCGTGGCTGAGCCACACGATCAAGGACCTCGAGAGATCGCTCGACGCCGATCTACTCATCCGCACGACACGCAGCGTGGACTTAACGCCAGCCGGCAACGTCTTCGCCGCATTGGCGAGCCAGGTCATGAGAGACCTCAACACGGCGATTAAGACCGCTCGCGGCATGAACGCGTCGCACCGTGAGGCGCTGAAGCTGGGCTACACCATCGGCGCGGGGCTCGAGGTCGTTCCACGACTCCTGCGCACATATCACGAACGTCGTCCCGAGGTCGGGATCGAGACCGAGGAGTTCGACTTCACCGACCCCACAGCGGGACTTCGCGACAACCTCGTTAACGTCGCCGTCATCCGTCCGCCCGTGGGTCTCGCGGGACTGGTGTCCGTCGATCTCGCCACCGAACGCCTAGTCGCGTGTTTACCCGAGGACCACCCACTCGCCTCGCGCAAGACACTCAAGGTAGCCGACGTCCTTCCCGAACCCATCGTCGCGGCACCGACGTCGCCGGGCCCCTGGCGCGACTACTGGATCCTGAGCGAATACCGACCGGGGCCGGCCCCGGTCGTCGCCGAAGCCAGCAACCTCGACGCCGAGATGCACCTCGTCTCTCGCGGCATCGGCATCAGTATCACGTCAGAGGCCGTGGGACTCTGGTATCGACGTCCGGGGGTGACCTTCGTGCCCATCATCGACTTGGCCCCGTGCGTCGTGGCCCTAGCGTGGTGGCCACAAGACACCGGACTCGTCGCCCAATTGGCCGAGGTCGCCAACGAATTCCGATTGGCAGACGTCTCGATCTGATCACGGCGACGTCCTCGCCACGGGCGCCGTCGCCCCATACTCCCCACCGATGATTCTCGATTATGTCGATAATCGACAACAATGCGACGAGCGATTCGACCTTGTGGCCGCCTGGTGGCGGCTCTATCGTTCGATCACCTGTCCAAGTTTGGTCTGGTGAAATCGTAAGTTCGCCCACCCCGGGTGGTCACTCACGGAGAAGGAGCCGCCATGCCATCGACGACTATTACTGCGACTTCAGCCGAGCGCGGTCGACGTGCACTGTTACACGAGCCCGCCGGGGGTGACCCGGACAAGTTGACTCTCGTCAAGGCCCTCGGTTCACTCGTATGGGACGACCAGGGCCGCGAGTACATCGACTGCACGGCCCAGGCCTGGTCCAACAACCTCGGCGCCAATGATCCACGCGTGATTGCCGCCGCCGCCGAGCAACTCACCCAGATTACCCACGCTCGCCCGACGTTCCACACGCCAGCACTGCTCGAACTTGCCGATCTGCTTACGTCGATCTCGCCGCCGGGACTCGATCGGGTCGGTTTCACCCTGCACGGCTCGATGGCCGTCGAGATGGCCTTCAAGTTGGCGATGCGCAATCGTCCCGGCAGTCAGCACATCATCACCCTTCAAGACGCCTACCACGGACGTTCGATCACTACGATGGCGGCAAGTTGGCCCCATCCTCACAATGTGTTCGGCCCCCTGCAGGGATCCTTCACCCGGGTACCGCACCCTGACTTATACCGGACGCGTACCGGACTGACCTCCGAACAGGACGCCGAACTGTGCCTGGGTCTCCTTCGCGACACCATCACCAAGGGGGTCGATGGGCAGGTCGCCGCCCTCATCTACGAGCCCATTCAGGGCAACGGCGGACATAATGAGTTTCCGGCCAACTGGCACCAGGGACTTCGCCAGGTGTGCGACGAGTTCGGCCTACTGCTCATCGTCGACGAAGTGCAGACAGGTCTCGGACGAACTGGTCGGATGTGGGGAGCCGAGTACTACGGCGTCGAACCTGACATGATCGTCTTCGGGAAAGGTGTCGGCGGGGGATTCCCGCTCGCGGGCGTCCTCGCTAAGGCCGAACACGCTAACTTCATCGCCGGCGACGACCAGCTTACCTTCGGACAATTTCCGATCTCCATCGCCGCGGGGCTCGCCGCGGTGCGCGCCATCATCGACGACGGGCTCGTCGAACGGGCCGCCGCTCATGGCGAGTACGCCACCGCTCGACTCTTGCAGATGAAGGAGCGGTTCACTCTCATCGGCGACGTCCGCGGGCCTGGTCTCATGACGTCAATTGAGATTGTCAAGGACCATGAAACAAAAGAGCCCGCTTGCTCGGAGTCGCACCAGATCTTCGTGCAGGCCCAGGCGCGTGGTGTGATCCTCGGCGAGAGTCGCTACGCCGGATTGGGCAACCTGATCAAGGTCAAGCCCCCCCTCGACATCACGAGCGAACAGCTAGCGGCAGCGCTCGATGTCCTCGAAGTCGTCCTCGAAGAGATTCAAACGGAGTTCGATCGTGTGTGACATCGCCCTGTTTTCCCGTTACGACCTGGACGTCGCATGAGGGTCGGTATCCCGCGTGAGGTCAAGGACCACGAGTTCCGCGTGGCTATCACTCCCTCGGGTGTTCACGAATTGTCGCGACACGGCCACTGGGTGCTTCTGGAACACGGCGCCGGAGCAGGCTCGTCGATCGACGACGAACAGTACATCGCTGCTGGGGCCACCATCGTTGAGAGCGCTGACGACGTGTGGGCCGACAGTGACATGATCCTTAAGGTCAAAGAACCCGTCGCAGAAGAATTCGCGCGCATGCGTCGAGACCAGATTCTTTTCACGTACCTGCACCTGGCCGCCGATCGGGCCTGCACCGACGCGTTGTTGGCTGCTGGCACTACCGCCATCGCCTACGAGACGGTGCAACTCGCCGACAATTCCTTGCCCCTTCTCGCTCCGATGTCCGAGGTGGCGGGCCGGCTGGCCGCACAGGTCGGCTCGCATCACTTGACTCGTCAAGGCGGGGGTCGCGGAGTGTTGATGGGCGGCGTACCAGGTACGCATGGGGCGAACGTTGTCGTGATCGGGGCCGGTGTGTCGGGCCAGAACGCTGTAGCGATGGCCATGGGCTTGCAGGCCGACGTCACCGTACTCGACCGTGACGTAGACCGACTTCGACAGATTGACGCTGCCTATCACGGTCAGTGTCGCACCATCATGTCCAACGAGTTCGAGGTCGACGCCGCGGTCGTGGCAGCCGACCTCGTGATCGGAGCGGTGCTAGTCGCGGGCGCCAAGGCCCCGCGTATCGTCAGCAACGAATTGGTGTCGCGGATGAAGCCCGGCTCAGTCCTCGTCGACATCTCGATCGACCAGGGCGGTTGCTTCGAGGATTCACGTCCTACAACGCACTCTGACCCAACGTTCCGCGTCCACGAGTCGCTCTTCTACTGCGTGGCCAATATGCCGGGTGCCGTCCCCTCCACCTCAACCTACGCACTCACTAACGTGACGCTGCCCTACGCGGTGCAGCTGGCCGATCGGGGATGGCGCGAGGCACTGGCGCACGACCCCGCGTTGGCATTGGGGCTCAACTGTCACCATGGTGAGCTGCACAATGCTCAGGTCGGCGCCGCCCACGGCTACGGCGCCGTTCAATTCGTCGCCTAACCGGTGAGATCAATGGGCGAGCGAGGATACTGGTCAATGAGTGAAAGGCTGCTGGGGTGACCCTGGTCGCGGGGGTGGACTCCTCAACGCAGTCGTGCAAGATTGTCATTCTTGACGCTGACACCGGCCTTCTCATACGCGGTGGCCGCAGCGCGCACCCGGAAGGCACAGAAGTCGATCCCGAGTTCTGGTGGCTCGCGCTGCGCAACGCCATCGACGGGTCTGCCGATGGTCATCTTCACCACGCGCGGTAACCGCAGCGTTCGCGCTTTTCCAGGAGAACCACGCTGATCGACGTGAGGGCGACGTTGACCAGCAGACGGCAACTCTCGTCGGTACTTACATAACCGTTATCGACTAACAGTGTGAATCGTGCTGGGTTTAGCGTTGACGAAGATTCTTCCAACCCGCTCAATTGTCTCTCCAGATCGAAAATGTCGCGACCGTTGGGATCCACGAGCGTGAACGTTCAAAGTCTTCTAGTGGGCCGCCCGGGTCTCGNNGTCCAGGGACGTCCATCAGCGTCCAGATTTGCTGGCCGGACGAAGTGCAATGTCCACTGATATCCACTGACGTCCTCTCACGTTTGACCTCGTGGCTAGACAATTGGCTAGACCAGGGCTCGTTTCAAGGTCAAGTCACTATTCAGTTTCGAGGGTCTGGCGGCGAGGTGTTCGACTTACGACTGGGGGAGGAGTAGAAATTCTCTCAGACGATCTTGAGACCAACAATCCCGGCACGATTCAGAGGAAACCTGGTACACAACTGCGTTGCCCATCCTCGGCTTCGTCAGCGCCAATGAACGAGATTTGAGCTCGGGAAGTGTTACATCAATCTTAAAGGAGCTGTCAATCGACCCTCTGGCGTTCGAAGCTGAATTCGACCGGCTCAAGAGAGATTCGTATATCGATGGAAACATCTATAAACAAGCAGGGATGAACCCCGAAAGATGGCACGTGAATTCCCTGCGACTGTTGGCAAAGGGTGCACGCGCGATCGAGCAGTGGCCCGACACAGACAAGGTCTACGAACTCTTAGTCCAACTCCTTGATGGACAGATTGCCTTGGCCAGCGACACTGAGGATAAGGGCCGCCTCAAAAAAGCCAAGGACATGCTTACTGATATCCCTCATGCTGCCTGTTACTCGATGGCTCTTTTGGCGGGCATCGCCGCGGCCGGCGGCACGCCTGAGTTGCTCGTCGTCGACGTTGAGGTCCGCCTCGGACCAGACCCTACGGGAGGCTTTCGAATCCCCGATATCGCGATCACCGTGCGCGGCAAAGTCGGCGCCCTGGATGAAGCGGGCTTCGTGAAGGCGGCGAAGGACGCGAAGTTGGGTTGTCCCGTCGGCAAGGCCCTTACCGGGACGACGATTACCTTGGACGCGGCTCTCGCCTAAGCACTAGCTGCGACGTAGGTGGTCAGTTGTCGCGCGCCATTTTTTCAAGCGCTGGCAGCGCTGCCTCGACGCAGCGACGCTCCTCGGGCGTCAGACGCCCGAGACGAGAACTGAGCCCAATGGTTCGTTCGCTCCAGAGTTCGTTCAGTGCTTTTCGACCAACGTCACTGAGATCAATGAGACTGGCCCGCTTGTCTTCGGGATCGTCGTTGCGTTCAGAGAGTCCCTGGCTCTCCAAACTCGCCACGACACGTGTCGCGACCGAAGGATCGATCGATTCGTGGGTCGCCAGTGAACTGACGCGCATGGACCCGAACTCCTCCAGCGTGGCGAGTGCGGAGATCTGTGAGGCTGAAAGGCGTGATTTGCCGTCGCGACGAAGCGTGCGCGTCATTCGCACGAGTACGTAACGAAGTTTCGCGGCGAGCTGGACGTCGCTCGTGGTCGATTTGCGCGACGTCATCGGACGACTTCTGTTTCTATAGCAATCTCTCCGGGCACCGCACCTGAACTCTCGGAGAGTTCTCCGAGGTGCTTGGCCACTGACTCTTGTTGATGAATAAATTTGTCACCCCGCAACGCGGAAAAGAGCGCGCCCACAACGGACATGGCGATAGCGGCCGAGAAGACGATGATCAGCCCGTGGTGAAAAGGACTTTGAATGAGGCTCGGAAAGAAGTGCTTGCCAGTGAGCGTTGTCCACTGCACGTGCGTGATGTTGGTATGGGCTTGGCTTACCAGCAGACTCTTCAGAGGGTTGAAGCCCAGAAACGACGAGAAGAGACTACCGACCACGGGCAAGTTGGCCACGAGGTGGGCTTGGCTGGCGGCGACGCCGTGCGTGCTGAGACCCTTGAACATTGCCTTGGGCAACGTATTGGTGAGACCGACGATCATGAGGGAGAAGAAGATGCCAATCGAGAGCACCATGCCGGTATTCATGAACGCGGCCTGTATTCCTGCCGCGCCGCCTCGCTGATCGGCCGGAACGGAGTTCATGACCGCCGCTGAGTTGGGCGCGGAGAACATGCCGCCGCCAACGCCATTCAAGAACACCAAGAGCGCGAAGATCCAGTAGGCGAAGTTCGTTGGAATGAAGAGAAGCCCCACGAAAGTCAGCGCAAAGATGCTGAGTCCGCTCGTCGAAAGTATGCGAGCGCCGTGGTGGTCAGAGAGATAGCCCGAGATGGGCCCGGCGAGCAAGAAGCCCACGGTGAGTGGCAACAAGAAGATGCCGGCCCATAGTGGGGTGTCGGAGTAGTTGTAGCCGTGGAGTGGCAACCAGATGCCCTGCAGCCAGATGATGAGCATGAATTGCAACCCACCTCGAGCAATGGCCGCGAGCAGTCCGGCGGCACTACCCATGAAGAACGCGCGAATCTTAAAGAGCCGAAGATTGAACATCGGTGTATCAGCCTTGGTCTCAATGATGAAGAACGCGATGAGAAAGACGATCGCGATGGCGAAGGAAGTCATGACCAGCGGCGAGGTCCAACCCATGGAGTGTGTTCCGTAGGGCTCGATCCCGTAGATAATGCCCACCAAAAGTGCGGTGAGTCCAACGGCGAAGGTGAGGTTGCCCGACCAGTCGATCTTCGCCTTGGTGCGAATGCCGTTGTCGCGCAGACTCATGTAGCTCCAGACGGTGCCAATGACGCCAAAGGGTACCGAGACCCAAAAGACCAGACGCCAGTCGATGATGGAGAGAAGACCTCCAGCAATAAGCCCTACGAACGATCCACCAATCGCGGCGACTTGGTTAACGCCCATGGCGAGGCCGCGTTGGTCAGAGGGAAAGGCGTCGACGAGAATGGCGGCCGAGTTCGCGAAGAGCATCGCACCTCCCACGCCCTGGACGAGTCGCCAGAGAACGAGCCACAGTGCACCCGCTGATGCGTGGTACGGGTCGATGGCCAAGAGCACGGACGCGACGGTGAAGACGGCGAAACCTAAGTTGAAGATTCGTACCCGTCCGACAATGTCACCGAGTCGCCCGAGACTGACAACGAGCACGGCCGTCACGAGGAGGTAGCCCATCAAGAGCCACAACAGGTAGCCAACGTTGCCCGGCGAGAGCGGGTTGATGCCAATGCCGCGGAAGATCGCCGGGAGGGAGATCAAGATGATCGAGGAGTTGATCACCGCCATAAAGACACCCAACGTCGTGTTGGTTAGAGCGATCCACTTGTAGCGATCGGGGTGCGTCACTTTCATTATTGACATCGAAATCTCCCGTTTTCCACGAATTTTGATTGCTTGACTGCATGCAAGTATATGGTTAGTGGTCGAACGTAATCACGCTCTTTTATCGCGGTGCCTCTCAAGGCACGAGTACTACGTCGCGCGACGTCAGCTTTGACGGCTCTTCGCACTTGAGCGGGGTAACTCTCCTTTCGCAGTTACCTCTGGCTGCAGCGTGACAGGCGAAGCGAAGTCACTGACCGTTAGGGCTGGTGGTCAATTTCCAGAATTGAAACTCGGTGCCTGCTGCACTGGACTGGTCGCACATGTTTGCGTAGAAAGAATCGACGGATCTTGACTATTGATGTCTCCAATGTCATGCGCTCTGTTCCAGTTCGCTGACTGAATCGCGCCGAATGGGACTTGAACCCGGAATCTGTTGGTTATAGTGCCAACGCGGGTTTTGCACGTGCAGTGATTCTCTTGAGAATCTTGCCCGAACATCTACAGAGGTGAGCGAATGGAGACCGCAGTTGAGAATCGAATCGATCATCCAACTGATCGACCAAACACCGGCAGCGAATACTTTGAACACGAAGGTCATTGCTATTGACGGATGCGGAGGCGCGGGGAAGTCCACTCTCGCGCAGATTCTCTCTGACCGTATGGGTAACTCACCAATCGTACCGACTGACGATTTTGCGTCATGGGGCAACCCCTTTGAGTGGGCACCACGTTTCCTCGAGGAAGTCTTGCTTCCTCTTGCGAGAGGTGAGTCAATTCAATACCAGCGTAGCGATTGGGATCCACCTCACCTAGTCGAAACGATCGAAGTACCTCTTAGCGGATTGTTGATCATCGAAGGTGTTGGCTCATCACGACTTTCGTTCGCTCCATACATTTCCTTCGCTATTTGGATAGAGACTCCTCGTGTTGAGAGGCTGAAGCGGGGCTTCGAACGTGATGGTGTCGGAATGCTTGACGAATGGAATAAGTGGATGGCCGAGGAAGAAATTTACGTTGCCGGAGAGAAGCCTCAGGAAAGAGCCGACGCTGTCCTTAGCGGCGAATCTCCACTACCTGATTGATTGGCTCGACTTCGATGGCAGATGGACCTTCTTGAATAACCCAGAGGCTATTTGACCTATTGCATGCCATGCCATTCCGTTGGGTTCAGACGCATTCGCACGAGTTCATGAAGTCCCGATTTGCAAGGCTTTTGGTTCATGCGCGTTCACTGTGGACCACAGCAGTTCAAAATATTTGCTGACGGAAACGCTGACATTTTGCATCGGTCAGTTAATCTCGTCGACCGTTAGCCGATTCGCGTTCAGATACAGCAATCATATTGCCGCGGTGGCGTGAGGGCCATTACTGGACTTCGAAACCGCGCTGCTCGGCAAGCGTTGTTGGCGGAATCAGGCCAAGTTGATGGCCGCCGTCACGATGATTCACCAACTAGCACTCGTCGCACGGTCGCCGGTCAGATGGAACGTAGTCGGTATCGACTCGGCTTTTTGGTTCGATCTTTTGGCCCCCTTCACATTGTTGGCTGTGGTGGTACACGGCCGGATCTTCAAAGTTCGCCGTGTAGTAGTACTTTGCCATCCTTGCTTCCTTTCGCTAGGGCCGAATGGAATCATACTTTGACCATTAGTGCGAACTCAGAAACGGTGACTTCAACGCACCTGGAGCGACGTTCGTCTGAGCATGAGAAATCCAATATCAAGCGAGAGACTGTTGGGACCTAGCACCCGAGATTCTTGACTCCATCCTTGAGAGCTAATCCCTGGATTCTGAGTGCGGGTTCA
>PMTL01000178.1 GCA_003168075.1 Acidimicrobiaceae bacterium | reverse complement strand
ATCGACTGTCGCTGGCGCGGCCAGACGCTCGGACGCTTCCTCCTGGCCCCGACGCCCGGCGAGGTGGTGTCGCGCGAGGACCGGGTGGCCGCGGTCGCCCTCGTGAACGTGGTGGCCGGATTGGTGCACGACAAACGTCACGCGCGAGGATAGGTGCATGTCGCGCGGCCAGCTGAGGGTGTACTTGGGTCTGGCCCCGGGCGTGGGCAAGACCTACAAGATGCTCGACGAGGGCTGGAGGCGCCGCGAGCGCGGGGCGGACGTCGTCGCCGCCTACGTCGAGACCCATCATCGTCCCCACACTGAGTCGCAAGTGCGCGACCTCGAAACGGTGCCGCGCCAGCAGATGGATTATCGCGGCACGAACATGGAGGAGATGGACCTGGCCGCGGTTTTAGAGCGTCGCCCCGAGGTCGCCCTGGTGGACGAGTTGGCGCACACCAACGTCCCGGGAAGTACGAACGAGAAGCGATGGCAAGACGTCGAAGAGCTCCTCGACGCCGGCATCGACGTCATCACCACGGTCAACATTCAACACCTCGAATCGGTCAATGACGTCGTGGAGAAGATCACCGGCATCGTGCAGCGTGAGACGGTGCCCGACTTCGTGGTGCGTCGGGCTAATCAGATCGAGGTCGTCGATATCACGCCCGAAGCGCTACGTCGACGTATGGCGCACGGCAACATCTACCCCGCCGACAAGATCGACGCCTCGCTCAGCAATTTCTTCCGGTCGGGCAACCTCACCGCTTTACGTGAGCTCTCGCTGTTGTGGTTGGCCGACCGGGTCGAAGATGCACTGCGGGACTACCAAGATTCCCACGACATCAAGGAGACGTGGGAGACGCGCGAGCGCCTCATCGTCGCGGTGACCGGTTCGCCTTCGGACGAAGTGCTGCTGCGCCGCGCCGCGCGAATCTCCTCGAGAAACCACGCCGAGATCGTGGCGGTGCACGTCATTGATTCCGGGGCAATGCGCGAACGTAACTCGGACACGACTCTGGCGCGCGAGCTCGTCGTCGAATTCGAAGGGACATTCCAAGAAATCATTGACGAGGACATCGCCAGCGCCCTGGTCAACTTCGCACGCGCCGAACGGGGGACCCAAATCATCCTCGGTTCGAGTCGGAAACGGAGATCGTGGCGAGTGCCGGGAGGAGTGGTCGAGAAAGTGCTTCGCCAAGTACGCGACTTGGACGTTCATATCATCGCGGTCAATCGCGAACGTAGCGCTCGAACGCCCCGTCGTCGTCGCAAGGCAACTATCTTGTGGATTCGCTCGCTCTGGGCACTGTTGGGGGCCGCAGTTCTGATGCCGCTCACCACTGTGGCCATGACGAACATGCGCTCGGACGTCTCGCTCTCGACCGTTTTCTTGGTGTACTTGATCGTCGTCCTCGGCGTCGGGGCATTTGGCGGAGTCGCAGTGGGCGTCGCCGCCGCCGTGGCGGCGTCGGCTCTCGAGAATTTCTACTTCGTCCCTCCGATCCACACCTTCTCAATCGACCGGCCCGACGACGCGGTGTCGGTCGTGGCGTTCTTGGTCTTTGGCATCAGTGCGAGTTTGGCCATGAACGAGTTCCACCGTCGTTCCGCCGAGGCCACCCGCGCCCGCGCCGAGGCCGAATTGTTGAGTGAGGCGGTCGCGACGGTGACGACGTCGCGTGAGGACTTGCGGCCCTTGCTCGACACGCTGCGGGCGGTGTTTGCAGTCGAGAGCGTGGCCCTGGTGCGGGTGAACGATGGCCACGAGGAGGCCGAGGTCGTGAGCGGCGAACCCGTCACGCGCAACGACTCCCTGGTCGAATTCCCCGTCGACGGCGACTACGTGCTGTGGCTCACCAAACCCGAACTCGACAATCAAGACCGTCAGCTCATCGCCGCCTTCGCCGGACGCTTGGCCGCTGGCCTGCAGAGCCAGCGTCTCATGGTCGAAGCCGAGGTGATGAAGGAGCGCGTCGAGACCGACGCTTTGCGGATCGGGCTCCTGCGCTCGATTGCCCACGACGTTCGTCCGTCGCTCGCGCAGATGGAGCGCGACGTCGCCGCGTTGCAACGCGCGAAGTCCGGCGCCATGGCGCAGCACGGCCCCAATCTGGCGTCGCTCTCTCGTGAACTCAACAATCTCACGCGGCTGGTGACGAACCTGCTCGATTCCGGGCGGCTCGAAGCCAAGATGATTTCCCCGCGTGATTGGCGAGTGTCGGTCAGTGAACTAGTACGCAGCGCGCTGAGCTCGCTCGACGCCAGGGGTCACTCTATCGACGTTGACGTGGCCACCGACTTGCCGTCGGTGGTGACCGACCCGGACCTGCTTGAGAGGGTCATCACCAACGTGTTGTCCAATGCGGTCCGATTCAGCCCACCGGACCAGCCGGTGCGCCTCACGGCGGGTCAGACCGCCTCCGGCATCGAAATCCTCGTCATCGACCAAGGTCCCGGCACGCGTGATCCCCGGCGACGCATCCGGGTGATCCACGATGACGCGAGCAGTGCGCGCGTGGCGGACGAAGACCTGTCCTTGAGCGTGGCGGCCGGCTTCATCAAACTGCTCGGTGGCGAACTTCGATTCGACGACACCCCCGGCGGCGGATTGACGGTGGCGATCTGCCTCGCCGGTGGCGCAGCGACTGCGCTATTCGAGGCACGCGACCCCGAGGCCCTGGGAAGCTGACGTCGCGACGGTGACGCGTCACTGAACCGCCCTCGGCTTCGAGGGTAGCCTTCGACGCGTGGACCCGCATTTGCACGACGCTCTTCAGGCGGCTGGCGAGACGGCCGAGCACTGCGCCTGGTTTCGTACGGCCGACTCCATGGCCCTTGACCATGACCTCCACGAACTCGAACACCTCTCGCTGGGGCTTGAAGAGGTCGTGTTGAGGAAGGCGGCGAACCCGTTGCCGCCCGAAGAACCCCACGTCGACCGCCGGGACCTTGGTGATCACGTGGCGGTGGCGGTGGCCAGCGACCACGTCACCGTGTGGTCGTGCCCCGCGCACCATGTCCTCGGTCACCGCCTCGCCACGTTCCGTAAAGGGGAATTCCGCGGGCATTTCCACCATTACCCCGAGCGCGTCGACTTGGTCGTGGAGGACCAGGAAAATGGCCGGATCTAGCTGACGGGCAGTTGGACGCATTTCGACGACGAGTGTCTGCACACGGCGCGCGCCGTCGCGGGCATGGCCGCCGGACCGGCGCACTAGCGCGAGCGACTATTTATTGGTCTCGCAATGGTGAGCTACGCCGATGGTGACGTCGCGTCAGCGCCCGAGGCGACGACCGCGTTGGCGAGGACGTGCAGGGCAGTGAGCCAGGCGTCGGGATTGATTGACAGCGCGTGTTCGCCGTCGAGGGCAATTTGCCCGAAGAAGAGGGCGTACCAGAGGCGTGCGAAGGCGACGGCGGTCATGCCCTCCACGAGCAGGCCCTTCTCCTGAAGCGGCTGGACGATCGTGACAATCTTTTGGCTGGCTTCGGCCTTGGCTTGGGCGATGCCCTCCGACGCCGTGGTGTTGTGGTGCGCGAAGGAGATGCCGTCGATGCGCGAGAGACGCTGCTCGTCGCGCGCGGGGTCCTGGGCGTCGGCGATCATGATGTCAAGGGCCGCGCGCAACTCGTCGGCGGTGTTCACGTCGCGCAGGGGAGTCGTGAAGATCTCGGCCTGGCCGAGCAGCACCTGCTCGAAGCGGTGCACAATGGTGGCGGCGATCAAGTCCTCACGGTCGGTGAAGTAGCTATAGAGCAGAGCGACGGAGATGTCCGCTTCGGAGGCGACGCGCTTGACGCGAAACAAAGTGAGACCATTGCGCTCGATTTCGAGTGCGGCTGATTCCAAGATACGGCTCCGCGTCGTCACTCCCTCAAGCCTATCGAGAACCTCCTCGATACTCATAGGCGCGACGTCCAGTCGCTCTCCTGGATCAATTGGGCCAGTCGCGCCAGGAACTTCGCGGCGTAGGCACCGTCCACGGCCCGGTGGTCGAAGGTCAGCGCGACCAGACCCACGGAGTGGATGGCGATGGCTTCGCTCCCGTCGGGACCGTTCACGACGACGGGC
>PMTL01000169.1 GCA_003168075.1 Acidimicrobiaceae bacterium | reverse complement strand
GGCTGGTCGGGTGGCGGCTCGCACGCGCTCGCGACGACGATTGACCCGCGCTGTCGGGGAGTGGTAACCCTGGCGGGCATCGGACCGTTCGGTGTTGATGATCTCGATTTCTACGACGGTCTCAAGGCCACCGACGTCGCCGAATACCACGCGGCGCTGCGCGACATCAATGAATTGATCGAACTACTGCGCGAGACGGGCGGCGACCTCGAGTCCTGCGAGGCGGATCGAAGCGCCATGGCGACGCCGGCCATGGACGAGGTGCGTCGGGCCACGGAGAGGACGACGTCGTTTGGCTGGCGATGCCTCGTGGATGACTACAGCGCGTATCTCTCACCGTGGGGATTCGCGGTCGAGGACATCTGCGTGCCGGTCGTGATCTTCCAGGGTGCCTTAGACGAGAACGTGCCGATCGGTCACGCGCGCTGGCTGGCCGATCACATCCCTGGAGCGGACCTGCGCGTCTACCCAGGAGACGGACACGTGTCGCTCGTGTTCTTTCATCGCGACGACATCATCGCCGCGACGCGGGGACTACTCGGCCAGAACCCCGAGTTCGCCCAGTAACGACGTGACGCGAGCCTTGATGTCGTCGCGCACGGCGCGCACCACCTCGAGGGATTGTCCGGCCGGGTCGGTGAGTATCCAGTCGTCGTAGCGCTTTGCGGGGTAATACGGGCACTCGTCGCCGCAGCCCATCGTGACGATGACGTCGGCGTCCAGCGCCATCTGATCGGTGAGCTTTTTGGGTCTCTCGAAACTAATGTCGATGCCGGCCTCGCTCATCGCCGCGACTACGGCCGGATTGAGCGTCTCGCCCGGCGCCGAACCGGCGGAGTAGACCAGGAGACGGTCGCCACCGAGTTCGCGCGCGAACGCCGCCGCCATTTGGCTACGTCCCGCATTGTGTACGCACAAAAAAAGGATCTCGGGCATCACGATGGTTCCTTGATGGTAGGGAAGAGGTAGAGAACAAGACCGAGCGCTACGCCACCACCCACCAACTCGGCGAGGATGAATCCCGGCACCGATGCCGGCGCGATGCCGGCGAAGGTGTTGGAGAAGATACGACCGACGGTGATCGCCGGATTGGCAAAACTCGTGGACGATGTGAAGAAGTACGCAGCCGCGATGTAGGCGCCGACCGCTGCGGGGGTGTGGGCGTGGTGACCATTACGCGACAGCGCGAAGATCACCAGGATCAGCCCCGTTGTGGCGACGGCCTCGGCGAAGAGGTGGGGTCCACTCGCCCGATGGTGAGTGGACATTGACACCACGCGAAGAGAGAACATGACGTTGGCGACGAGCGCTCCCAGGATGCAACCCACGACTTGGACCGGCACGTAGAGTGCCGCCGCGAACCAACTCATTCCTCCAATGGCGGCGTTGACGAAGGACACCACCGGATTGAAATGGGCGCCCGAAAGTGGTCCGAAGATGAGGATGAGAACGTAGAGGCCTGCGCCCGTGACGAGCGCGTTCTCGAGGAGTTCGAGACCCACGTTGCCCGGTGAGAGCTGTTGCGCGGCGATGCCCGAGCCGATCACCACCGCCGAGAGGAAGGAGCTGCCGATTAACTCGCCCAGCAATCGGCGGGGCAGGTTGACAGATGAGAGCGACACGGAACCCCTAACATTGATATTCGTCAATCAGTATGTCAAACTTATAGATGAGTGTCAATGTGAGGTCCCGGTGGTTCGTCGAGCAATCGAAGTGAAGGTGGAGTCGACGCTGGACAATTGCTGCCCGGTCACGACCCAAATGATGAGCGAAGACGAGGCCCGCGAAGTTGCGCTGATTTTCGACGCCCTCAGTGACCCAGTTCGACTTCGTATTTTCTCGATCATTGCGGCTCAAAAGGACACGTGTAGCTGCCATTTGGAGGCACCGGTCGACAAGAGCCAGCCCACCGTCTCACACCACACCCGCATCCTCGCGCGCGCCGGACTCATCACCGGAGAAAAGCGCGGGCGCTGGACCTACTGGCAGGTCGTTCCGGGGCGCCTTGACCTTGTCGCCAATTTGCTTCGCAGCGAAGCGCCGCGAGCGAAGAGGTAGCGCGGGCGAGAGCCGACTGACAGAATGTCGGTCAGTGGACACCAACTTCTCACCACCGATCGTGACGCCGCGGCTCGTACTTCGCGCGATCGACGAAAAAGATCTTGACGACCACGCCCGTCTCTTCTCGAATCCCGACGTGGTCCGGTACCTCTACGACGCTGAGATGGACGCCGAACAAATGCGGGCGCACTTCAACCGTCGACTCTGGCACGGACTGCCCGTCGAGGGCGCCTGGTGCAACCTCGGCGTCGATCACGACGGCGTCTACGTCGGCGAAGTTGGCCTCGGTGTCGCGAGTACCGCGCATCGAAGTTTTGAGGTGGGCTACGTCTTCTTTCCAGAATTCCGGGGACTGGGATTCGCCACCGAAGCCACCCGCGTACTGATCGACACTGCGTTTCGCGAACTTGGAGCGCACCGCGTCATCGCGCGAATCGACGCGCGCAATGACGGCTCGCGTCGCCTACTCGAACGCCTCGGGCTTCGCCTGGAGGGTCATCTGGTCAAGAATGAATTCGTCAAGGGCGAGTGGTCCGACGAGTTGATTTTCGCGGTGCTGGAGGACGAGTGGGTCAACGCGTAGCGCGGTTATCCTAAGTCTCGCGAGTTTGCCAGTACGGAGCGAGAGTTTCGATGCGAGCCAAGGGAGAGTCGACTTTGCCGAAGCGTCCGTCGTTGCTACGCCACGAGTCGAAGGCGGCATCAATGTCGCTACGCGTGCGTGCCACGAAGTTCCACCACATGAAGATCTCGTGGTCGAGTGGTTCGCCGCCGAGGACGATGACCGTCGAATCCCCGCGAGCTCGTACGTGCAGTTCATCGCGACCGGGTGCGAGGTACCCCATCGTGCCGGGTCCCAAGGCCTGCGCGTCGATCTCCACGAGTCCCTCGAGAACAATCACGCCATATTCGAAAGCGCTGTCGAGGTCCATTTCACTGGTGCCCGTGACGCGCAAGTCCACGCCGACGAGGGCGGAGTCGTGGCGCGCCGGGCTGCTTGCACCATTGAACTCACCGATGAGCACCGTGGCCGTCGCTTCGCCCAGGTCGACGCGAGGCAAGTCGCCGTGGTGCTCAAAGCCGGCCGCGCCGTCACGCGCGTTGTCGTCTTGAGCGATCCAGAGTTGAATGCCCTGCAGGGTTCCGCGATAGTGTCCAGTCGCTTCTTCGGCGTGAGAGACGCCGTGTCCCGCCGTCATCAAGTTGAGTTCACCGGCGCTGATGACCTGTTCGGAGCCCAGGGAGTCGCGATGCAGCGCCTGGCCGTCGATGAGCCACGTGACGGTCTGCAGGCCCGTGTGGGGGTGGGGTCCGATATCGAGGCCGCTGCCTTCGGTGACGTCGGCGGGACCCATGTGATCCGCGAAGCACCACGCTCCCACGGTTCGACGACGGCGCTGTGGGAGGGCGCGGCGCACTTGGAGCGAGCCAACCTGGGCATCGTGGGAGCTCAATACCTCGAGGGTCACGGAGTCGGATCCGTTATCGGATGAGTGAGTCATGGGACCTCCTCTCCTTAAACTAATGATTCGCCTCCTTCGCTGAGTCGTCCCGGCAGGGCTAGGAGAACACCTCCAGGGCGGCCGCGCGAATTTCGCGGTGCGCGGCGGGCAGGTCGGGTGACTCCCACATGCGCTGGGTTAAGACAATGACCGTGAGGTCGAGCTCGGGTGGATCCAAAACGACGATCCGAGGCCGCCGTCCCAGCCCCACGACCCGTCGTGGCCCACGGCCACGCCGTACCCCCAGGAGCGATCGGTGAAGAATTCGTCGCCAAAGGCACCGTCGACTTTTTGGTCCGGCGGCAACTGGTCGTTCGTCATTTGAGCAACTAGCGCGGGGTCAATGGTTCCGTTGCCATTGTGGCGTAGAAAT
>PMTL01000123.1 GCA_003168075.1 Acidimicrobiaceae bacterium | reverse complement strand
CCCCGGCATCAGCCCCGGCATCATCGGACTCCCGCACGGCGACCTTTCGCGTCTGGCGGGGCGACGCCACCGGCGGCGCATTCCACGACTACCCGACCGAGACCTCCACCGGCATGGGCGGCCTCGACGCCATCCATCAGATCCAGGCCGACCAAGCCAACGACCTGGCCGTGCGATGGAACTGCAAGGCCGGGAAGTGCGGGTCGTGCTCGGCCGAGATCAATGGCAAGCCGCGCCTCATGTGCATGACCCGCATGGACCAGTTACCCGAAGGTCCGGTCACCGTCACACCGATGAAGGCCTTTCCCATCATTCGCGACCTCGTCACCGACGTCTCCTTCAATTACACCCAAGCCGAGAAGGTGCCCGCGCTGTTGCCACCGCCCATGCCCGAGGGTGGATATCGCATGTTCCAGGAGGACGTGGCCCGCGGTCAGGAGTTCCGAAAGTGCATCGAGTGCTTCATGTGCCAAGACGTCTGCCACGTGATCCGCGACCACGAAGACAACAAACAACACTACGCCGGTCCGCGTTTCTTCATCCGCTACGCCGAGCTCGAGATGCATCCTCTCGACACCAACGACCGTCGCGACCTCATCCGCGAGGACATGGGCTTGGGCTATTGCAACATCACCAAGTGCTGCACCGAAGTCTGCCCCGAGCACATCAAGATCACTGACAACGCGATCATCCCGTTGAAAGAGCGCATCGTTGACGCACACTACGACCCGGTCGCGTGGCTCGGTCGAAAAATCCGTCGCAAGACCAAGCGCTCGGCCAGCGACGCGGCCGTGCAGCCGACTCCCTAAGCGGTGAGCACGTTCCTCTCGGACCAGTGGTTCGCGGAACTCAACGGTCGCCTGGCCGCGTCCCCGCCCGCTGCACTGTCGCCGGGCGCGAGCACCTGTCAGATCGTTTTCGACTTCAAGGATTCACCCCCGACGCTGGCCCACGCGATCACGCTCACGATCACTGGCGAAGGAGCGATGCTCACGCCCGGAAACACACCCGAGGCCGATGTCGTGCTACGCCTCGCCTACCATGACGGTGCCGCGCTGACCTCCGGTCAGCTAGACAGCGCGACGGCCCTGCGCGACGGGCGCATCAAAGTCCGCGGCAATGTCAATGTTCTGGTTCCCCTGGCGAGTTGGCTGCACGCAGCGTTCACTGGGTGAATGCGCCGGGCGGCTACTGCGGCGCGGTCAGCTGAAAGGAGTCCTCGTTGAGTGCACTCCGAGTCCAACGATCAGCCAGCGAAGTAGTTTGAGTTGATGCCGGCCGTCGAACACGTTGACCTTCGCTATCCCCACATGACGGGGACCGAGGCCGAGGTGACGTGGTCCATGGTCGACTACTGCCGAAGTGTCCTGTTGTTAAAGTGTCAAAACCTCGACGACGAACAATTGAAACAACGAGCGGTGTCGCCCTCCAATTTGACGTTGCTCGGACTACTTCGGCACATGACCAAGGTCGAGCATTACTGGTTTCAGAGATGCTTCCTCGGCAGCACCGAGACAGCAATCTATGGCACCCCCGAAGAACCCCACGCCGACTTCGACGACCTGGACGCAGTCCCCATCGCTGAGGTGATCGAGCGATTCTTGACGACCTGCGATGCGTCGCGGAGAATTGCGGCGACTCACGAACTCGAGCACGTGGCGGCCCTACGGCGCGACGGTGAGAACGTCAGCTTGCGCTACATCGGCGTTCACATGATTGACGAGTACGCGCGACACCTCGGCCACGCCGACTTACTACGTGAAGCGATCGACGGCGCCATTTCCTAGCGCGCTGACTCGACGGAGATGTCGACGCTTCCCGGGCCCGCTCCACCACACCTTGGCCGCCACTTCGCGCACAAAAGTCGGCGAAGAAACTTCGAACGCCCCGCGCCGGGCATCTTGAACGTCACCGTGCTCGACGTGTTGGTCTCGGCGGGGCTTCGTGCTAGTAGCGACCGATCATTGCAACAAGCATTGAGAATTCGGCTTCAACGACACCGCGATCCTGCGCTCCTGAGGATCCTCGCTCGAGACCGAGAACAACGCGGAGCACATTGTTAGAGTCTGGCCTACAGCTGGAGGGAGTATTTCAATGGGTAGATGGGGCGAGCAACCGAAGCAGATCTTTGCAATCACACTTTTCGCTGACAATCTCGAGGTGGCAAAGAATTTCTACACGAGGATTTTCGATTTGCCGGTGCATTTTCAAAACCACAATTCCGCCATCTTTAATTTTGGCCACACTCTGATCAATCTGCTCCAGGTCGACTCCGCCAAGGACTTAATCGCACCGTCGCTCATTGCGTCGCCCGGGGCTGGCTCACGTTCCGTGTTCACCATTGGAGTCGACGATGTTGACGCGGCGTGCGTAGAGTTAGTTCGTCAGGGAGTCGAGTTGGTGAATGGTCCAATGGACCGAAGTTGGGGTGTGCGAACGGCGAGCTTTATGGATCCCACTGGCCACTGCTGGGAGATCGCCCAGCCGCTGACCGACCAATAACTCCCTGGACGCGGGCGCACTCGATGAGAAGGTCATGATGAAGTTGAGGCTTCGGCGACACCCGATTGGCACCTCTCATCAGCGATTAATTGCCAGATGTGCAGATCACAAGTTCGGGGTGAACCCGCGGTTCACTGCTTGCGTGCGAGCCGCAACGCCACAGCCCGCAGACTCGCTCTGCGAATTCTCATCCAACTCGGCAATCCAATGGTGACCGGATTGCCCCAAAGTAGTGATACGAATCTTCGGCGGAAGAACGGTGATGTCGTTGACGAACAGCCCACGGAATCCCGAAGGGCGGGGACTCGGCTCGTACACCGCGAAGTCGAGCTACCACGATTCCGCCGTGCCATCGTTCAAGCTCTCCAATGTCATCTCGTTTCACGTCAAGTCGTCTGCCGACGTGATGGACGGATCTTGACTCATCGCCGATAACTGCGAAGTAATCCGTCATCGACTTGATCTCACGAACGGGCAAACGTATGATTCGAACCTGAAATCCCGCAGTGACGTCTGGAGACAGCGGAAGTGGCGACTCTGAGTCGCTGAAGAATCCCTCGTCCTTCAACTGAAATTATCGCAAGACAGTGTCGAAAGCGCATCGACGGATTTCCACTGGCTCACACTGTGTCGTTATCGATGGGCCGATGTCAACAAGATCCCACGGAAGGAACGATCGCTGTCGTTTCCTCTCCCCTCCGTACAAGAAAGTTAGTGAGCACGTTGGACGAAGGGAACACAGTTTGGGATTTCGTGAACTTCATTGGGCGTGAAAGTGGCGACTCCAATGAAGCTTGGCGTGAGTAACTGCGCGAAAGAGCATGATCACCCCTAGGTCATCACGTTTCACCAATTTCGGTGCTAAAAATATGTGAATGAAGGAACCTGATACCCACGACGAGCCTGAGTCAGTCGAAGAAGACGATCCTAAATCCCCAGA
The DNA here is from genome assembly GCA_003168075.1 of Acidimicrobiaceae bacterium. Classification (GTDB taxonomy): domain Bacteria; phylum Actinomycetota; class Acidimicrobiia; order Acidimicrobiales; family RAAP-2; genus RAAP-2. Next base: position 4,291 of record PMTL01000123.1, on the reverse strand, counting down.
ACGAAGAGCGGGAAAGGACCGCCGCGTTCGCGATACTGGTCCGCCCGATGGAGTGGAACGTCGAAAGGGTGACCGCCGACTTCGCAATGATGATTAGTCGTCAGTCGATCAGAATTGTTCCTAATTTGAGCGCCCGACGTATTATCGCAACATTGCATTGACGCCTCCCTTTGCCCAAAACCTGACTCGAGGCAATCAACTGTTTGAAGATTAATTAGTGATACTCATGCTGATGAGCTGACAAAATAATCGACAACTTACATGAGCGCGGCCAGATCGCGGGCCTGGGTCTCCGTGAAATTCCTCCCTATTTCCCCCTTTCCGGCAAATGAAGTAAAGCTCGACTGGTATGGCTCAATCAAGGGAACTGAGTAGGCGTGTCCGTCTGCGACAATGGCAATGAACTGGTGGAATTGCCGCCTTACAAACGTATTCCACAGTTCGTTGCCTGACGTGGTCAGTTGATAGGCGACGACCCACTGGCCGGAGTTGTCCTCCGCCTTCGCTGACTTGATGGACGAATCCGTCAACTGTGCCGGTCCAACCACGTAACGCTCGAGCACTCCATCCCCCTTGATTCCAGAAACGAGTGCGACTGAATTCACCCGAATTTTCGACGTGGGGGTGTCTGGAGTGTTTCGATACTGTGGGTCGGGACCAATTGTTCTCATGGTGTACCCCGTCACCGTGTTCGAAGTTTGCCTCACATCAAGGTTCTTGGCGGAAAGACGATAGGAAGAAGCGCACGCCCCAGGAGACGTAGACAGCGAACTCGAGATGGCAGGCATTTTCAAAGTGTCGAGCGTAGTAGCAAAACATAGAACTGGACGAAACGAGACGCTACTAGGCGATGTAGTGCCGGAAGCGGCAACAGCTATCGCTGGAGAGATAGACATCACGACTAAACCTGCGAATGCAACGAACACCTTGACCAACCGAAGTTCAGCCATACCGACAAGTTAACTCACTGCAACTGCGCTGAACCGACGTCACGATGCGGAAATTACCTGTGGAGTAGGTACGTGGCGTCGCAAGCTCGACGTGACAATTCTGCAAACTAATGGCGGCTGAGGACCTAAACGCCTTCACACGAACAGATTCATCCAATTTCAGATAACTGTTCGGTAGTCGTCAGCCCGCTCATCCCAACCAGCCGAATGTGGCCGCCGTCGAACGCGGTTCTTGTGCGAAGCGGTGCAGGCGCGATAGGGCCTATCGCCAATCTTGGACCGCTCGGCCTAGGGTTTCACTCACCTCCGTCCTCAGCAGCGCAGCCAGCGACGCCGCCGTGACCTCGCCGGAGCTAAGGCGATCGGTTGCATGAAAGCAATCCCAAAGGCGGACCAGTCCGTCCTCGCCGTCGGCGTCGAACACCGCGGCCGCGAGACGCTGCCACCGATACTGGTACCAGACGTAGTTCAGCGGGTTCATCGGGTCATCACCACCCGTGTAGTGGGCTTCGAGATCCTCCAATGTGCTGTAACCCTCGGCGCGCATCCGAGCGCTGAGGCGCGTACTCTGCGCTCCCACGGTGGAGAGCACCTCGAGCGTGTTCAAACTTTTCGGCCGCTTCGTCACGACGAACGCGTGGAGAGCCAGGTTGGCAAAAATCTCGCCCAACCAGAAGGTCGGCAGCCTGAGATCCCCGAGCACTTCGAATGCGTGACCGAGTTCATGGATCGTGACGAGGTCGAAGAATGGCTGGAGATCCAAACCACCTGCGCCGTCGGGGTACGTCGCAAGTAATCTCGTGTAATCATGCGGCGACGCCTCGTGAAGGTCCTGTCCCATCGCGATCCAGAAGTCTCCCCTTCCGGCGGGCATCACCACGATGCCGCGACGGACCTGTCCATCGTCATCGTTAAAGAACGGCAACCCGTATGGCTGCCTGCTAATCCAGTCCGTCTCGTCGGCCACGATGACGGTAATGTCGGGCTCGACTCCTGAAAACAGCCGACTGAAATAGACGTAGGCGTCCGCGGCGACATCGGCCGAGGCACGCGCGCGCACTAACGACCCATCGCTGTAGCGCACCTCAAACGGATAGCCGCCTAGGTACTTAAGCCCAAATCCCATCGTCATCAGATGAAACCTAGTCAATGACGCTTAAGGGGTCGGGTTGAACCCAGATTTCAAACCTCTGGTGTCGGAGGCCCGACATGACTGAAATACAACTTTCCATTGGAGACTCGTCAAGTAAAGAAGCTGTGGCCCAGACCAAGAATTACGACCTTGGCACTGAGCTATTTCCTTCGCACCCATAAGTTGCGGTTCTTCTTTGGGATCTTGCCCTCCAAGGCTCCATCTAAGTACTGGACAATCTCTTGGAAAAGAGTCGTAGATCACAGATTGTGAGAGACCACACATGAGACCGCATGGCTTCGAGGGTCAACTCCCCCATTTGGATCCTCATCGCCGACCGAAATCGGTGCCAACGTCAACAATCTCCACCTGGAGACTTGATAGTTGAAAAACTGCTCCGAAATTCCTCTGTAGCTGATTTAAGGGACACTTCGAATACGAACGAGTGCATGCACTTCACCTCTTCGAACGACACAAGCAGCTCGCCAGATTTGGCGTAACCGCGTGTGTCGCAATCCTCTGCGTTCCACTGCTTCGCGAAATCAGGTCGGGCTAAGCCTCTACGAGGATCACCAAGGTTTCTGGCAACACGCCGTCGTGCTCCATCGCCTGGGCCGCCGCCTCCGTTTGCATCGCTCCCATAAGAGCGTCCATATCGGCAACGTCCATGAGCACAGCAACCCGAGTTCGGTCCTGCGGGTCGACGAACGTCCGGAAGTTACTGACACCGAGGGGCCCGAAGAACTCTTCGCGCTTAGGCGAGGCCAACCAATGATCCGTGTCCTTCACGCTGTGATAACCGATGATGGTTGGCATAACTGTCCCCCTAGTCATGGGCCGATGGCGACGCCGAGCCCGATACGGCGACGCTACACGAACGCGCCACGCGCCTGCGTTGGTAATTTCTCAGCACGCGCACGAACGCTGCGGAGCTTCGCTGGGGCCGGAATCCACGAAACGGTTACACACCGAATGTCGACCGGCCTTGTCAGGGCAGACACACGGAACGTCAATCACACATTGGTGTCGAAGGCCCGACGTGACGGGAGTGCATCCTCGCACTGACGATTGGATTCAAGTTGATGATGTTTGCTCATCGAGCATCCGGAAACTAACCACGCGCTTGATGGTTGCCTCAGGATTCCGAATTCCCTTAAAATAGGCGATTACCCACTGAAGATTCAGGCGATGAGATAGCGCTCCTTAGCAGTGTCGACATGTTGCTGGAACCGAGTGACCTTCCCGTTGGCGAGTGTCCACACGTGCGCCATTTTCACTTCGGCGGGTTCGCCAGAGCCCTTACGATCTTGCACTGGCGCTTATTCGTCTAGGAACTCTTCTTAAGACGGTCGACGAGACGGCGAAGATCATTCCGACGATTTTCAATCTGACTTGGAAACGCAATTGTGATCGGGTTGCTCCAGATCCAAGAGAGCGACCGGAAGATTCCGTTACGAGGATGCCGATGGCGAATCGCCCATGGAAGTCGTCGGTCATTCAACGGAACGATGGGCATGGCCAAAGTGTACGACGCGGAGAGAACTTGCGACCTAGAGGTCAAAGGTTTAGTCGAAGGCCCGACGCCACAAGAGTGCAACCTTCCACTGGCGACTGACTTCATCAACGCGCTTAACGTAGACGCGCTCTTTCAAGTCATACGCGCCTCAGTTCAAGGGGGCGTTGTCGGCAGTCACTCTTCGACTGGCGGAAGCGGTGAGTGGATCCAATACTACGAACGAGCGAAGCCAATCGGCGCGTACGCAGTGACACCGGGACCTGACGTGGCCATAAGAACGCACTTGTGCGAACACGACACCGTCTTACCTCCAGTAAATGGCTTAGTCACCGCTCGCGACTGGACGGTGAAGGTATACGTACCGGTGCCCGTAACACCCGCCATGCCAAACGGTTCTGCCGCGAGCTGCACGCCACACCCCGGAGGCCCTCGAACATAGGCGGCTTCGGCGCACTCGGAGAGCCAAAACTTCCCCTCCGGCCAAAAGCCACTCACGAACACCATGACCTTCTCGCCGTTATGTAGATCACCAGAGGGGACCACTCGAACAACCTGAGGGAGGCCCGAGATTCCCTTAGGCCCTAGGCCTCGAACGTAGTCCACTGCGAGTCGGCTCTCCGATGCTCGTTTGCACGCCGGTGCGGAATAGAAGTCGGGCGCTTCCGACGAGGACAGGATCTCGACCGGGCGCTT
>PMTL01000006.1 GCA_003168075.1 Acidimicrobiaceae bacterium | reverse complement strand
CCGGACGCCAAGATCATCCACTCCTTGCCAGGACTGGGGACGATCCTCGGCGCCCGGGTGCTGGGAGAGTTCGGGGACGACCCGAACCGTTACTGCGACGCCAAGTCTCGCAGGAACTACGCCGGCACGTCGCCGATCACCAAAGCCTCGGGCCGGTCCAAGGTCGTGCTCGCGAGGCACAGTCGCAACAAGCGCTTAGCGGACGCCCTCGACCAGTGGGCCTTCTGTTCGACGAACTGGTCACCGGGCGCGCGGGCCTACTACGACGAACTGCGGGCTCGTGACAAGCATCATCGAAAAGCCATTCGACAGTTGGCGAACAAGTGGGTCGGCATCTTGCACACGTGCCTCGAACGCGGCTGTCTCTACGACGAGAACATTGCCTGGCCATCCATCAAGGAACTTGCCGCTTGACAGTTAGGCGCAAGGGGTGTCTCCGACTGGCGGATTGCTAAGTGGCCTCTTGTGGGTTGACTCTTCGGCGGAGTTAGGGGGATTCGCATCCGACTCTGGAGGTCCTGATTTCATTGGGTGGTCGATTTCGATTACGCCAAACGATTATGCCAATGGAATAACGCTGGCTTCGACAGGAGTTGAGTCAAACTCACGATTGGTGGCACAGACATCAATATGCACAGGAAACTCGTACGAGAATTCATGACCATCGGTTGCGGGAAGACGAACGTCAATGAGGCTCACCTGGCAGGCCGGGTCCGTGGTGAATGATGGGGTACGCAGATACGTGTAGCTGATTCCGAATGAAGCCACTCCTCGCACTCCAAGGATCACCCGCTTGATGGGTGGTTGAGCATAGAGAGAATTCGAGCGGTGAAACATATTGACCTTCGTGATACTGCCATCGGAATGCGAGAAGACAATCCACCACGGAAAACCTTCCAGCGAGCACTCGTGGTTTGTGTCATTTGCTACGAGGAAGGTATATCCCTGTGGAATGTTGGGTTGGAGGTAGCCACCCTCTTCGATGGCGACGCTGAGTTGCCCCTGAATGCACGTCGGAATCGAAGTGTGCGTGGTCGCCGCTCCACCTTTGGTTACGTTGAGCGTAATCATCGTTGTTGAGACAGCAACGATGACCACGGCTCCGAGAAGATTGGTCAAACGCTTGTGCCTGAGCATGAGTTCATGGTAACCACGAAAAAAGTTTCCGAGAGCCGACGTCGACAATCTCCGACTGGAGGATTGGACCCTGGTGTGACAGGAAAGGCTCCGTCTTTCACCGGTGAGTTAGACCTCGGATCGAGGAATCACACCCGAGTCAAGAAACGACGCGAGCGTGAAACTGTTGAGTTTCAGGCGGACGAGTTCCTCAGTCGTGAACCATCTTGCCTCGACGACTTCGTCCTGATCCGGAGTCGGCGTACCATACGTGATCTTCGCGTCAAAGAGGGTTGAGACGTAGGCGACTTCGTCCCCGTTTGGGTAGCGGACTCGATAAGCGAGCCCACCAAACACACCCCTGAGACCGATCAATTCTACGTGCACGCCCACTTCTTCTAAGGCTTCGCGCCGTGCGGCAACTTCTGGCGCTTCGTCGGGTTCAATTGCTCCACCAATGAGTCCCCAAGGGCCTTCAGTTTCGTGGCGAACGAGAAGTATGCGATGTTCTTCGTCCCAGGGAAAACCGTGACGCCTGGAATAAGTAGAAGCTCCGAACCTATAGCGGCACGAATCTTGGCTAAGTATGGTGACATGCCCACCGCCGAAGCCTAGGTCGAGGCATTGCATCCATTGATTCGACTTGCGCAGGCCGCGCAATCAAAATCAAACGACAATGATTTAGATCGGGGATTGTTGGCGTCGGAGACGGTGGTGTCGGAGACCCGACACAACAGGAATGCCACCTTGCATCGACTCGAAGTGCCGAAGCCACCTTCATCCGCCAGCGCTAACAATCGCCCTACCCGTGTCCGCGTTGGCCACGGTCATTGAAGAGCCAAATGCGCAGGGTGGCTGAATCGAATTTGGTTCTGGACCCTTGTCAGGTAGGAAAGCAACGTGTTTAGCGAGAGCAACCCATACGTTCTGGGTCTTGAGGAGTGTGTTGGTACCCGCTGGATTGTCGGGGTGGAACCGAGCTAGGAAGATTCCATAAGTTGCGGTTGATTGCTCGATCTCATCGAACTGCCGCCACGCATCTCTCGCGGGGGCCCGAGGCACGAATTGAGGATCGACCGGAGTGAACGAAAATCCGAAGAGTTGCGTGGTGACCTGGAGCCGAGTTGGTTTAGGCATCGGAACGACCGGCGGGGACCGGTCCATATCTGCCACGCAAGATGAAATCGAACTGGTTCGCGGCGCTTGCCCTGCACTCAAAAAGAGCGCGCCAAGCGTCAGGACGAGGAGCATTCCAACTAGTAGCCATGGAACGAGTCGACGCATAGAACAAGTTCTACTATCTCTCGATGGATTCGCGAGATTCGGTGACGCATCTCCGTCGAATGTTCTCTACGTAGAAGTGAGCTCAAGGTACCTGAGATTGTTGGTGTCGGAGAATCGACGTGAACCCTTGGAATCGTGAGTGCCCAGTCAGATCAACGCCTCCAGGGGAGGCGCTGATGAACGTTAGCGAGACTCGCCACTTCGACTTTTGTCGTACGCATCAGACCTAGCGCGCGTGTGATCACGCCTTCGCTCGATGTACCGCGAAGAACGATAGCGCGGCCAACAGCGCCGCTGCAATCAGGTAGAAGCCTCCTTCGAAGGACTGCAGCGTCCAAAATTGATTGCCGGGTATGTACAGCTGAACGGCGATGAGGCCCAAGTGCTTGGCGCAGTAAAGTTCGGGGTTCGGAATTGTCGGACGCTCACACCGAATCATGTCGGTTGACGACCGATTCATGACGGAGGCGCTCGGGACGCCCTTCTCCGTCTTTGGTTCGTAGCCATTCGAGAGGGGCCACGAATTTGCGGGAGCCCCACCCGACGTGTAGAAACCACTCGACGAACCCATGCCCGATTCAGTACTCTGCATCACGACGGCTGAGGGTGACCCGAGTTTGGGGAGGACCTGGGTGGTAAAGCCCAGAAAGATTGCCGCGAAGAGAACGACACCCACTGCGAGGGCC
>PMTL01000128.1 GCA_003168075.1 Acidimicrobiaceae bacterium | reverse complement strand
TGGTGCAGGCCGGTGTAGATCACTTCGAAGCCCGCGTCGCGCAGGGTACGAGCGATGACTTTGGCGCCACGATCATGACCGTCGAGACCGGGTTTGGCGACCACTACTCGGTAGGTGCGCTTCACGACCACTTATCTTACGTGAGGTCACAACCCCTACAGTCCAGGGGTCATTTCGGGGGCCGAGTAGCCTTGAATGTCGTGAGGACACCAGGTAGCCCCCGGGGAGTGGTGCGAGCCCTGGCCTCGGCGATGCGTATCCCCCAGTGGGTCAAAAACGGTCTCCTGGTGGTCGCCCCGGGCGCCTCAGGGACCCTCTTTCACCGAACGGTCCTGGCCAACACCATGGTCGCCTTCGCCGCGTTCTGCTGCGTCGCCTCGAGCCTCTACGTCCTCAACGACGTGCGCGACCTCGAGTCGGACCGCCAGCACCCCACGAAACAGTTTCGAGCGATTGCCTCGGGCCACCTGTCGCGGGGGCGCGCTCTCGCGTTGTCGGCGGTCCTGATCACGGTCGGACTGTTGTTGCCCATCCTCATCCGTCACCCCAGCGGGTTCTACCTGATCCTGGCCCTCTATATCGCCGAGACCCTCGCGTACATCCTCTGGTTGAAGAACGCCGTCATCATCGAGCTCGGCCTGGTGGCGAGCGGCTTCTTCCTACGCTCGTACGGCGGCGCGGTGGCCTCACACATCCCGGTCTCGACCTGGTTCCTGATCGTCGTCACCTTCGGGGCGCTCTTTCTCGTCGTCGGCAAACGCTCGGCAGAACTGAGTCACGTGGGCACCACCAATCGCGCGGTGCTTCAGGAGTACACCGCGGAATTTCTGCACTCGGCCCTGACGCTGAGTGCGACGGTGGTGGTGACCGCGTACTGCCTGTGGGCCATCGACACGTCCTCGACTGGACTGTCATCGATCAAGCACGACATCATCCCGGTGCGCCTGTCGATGGTGCCCGTGGTGCTGGCGATGCTCTTCATCATGCGTGGTGCGGAGTCGGGTAGCGGCGAGTCGCCCGAGGACCTGTTGCTCAAGAACCGAATGGTGCAATTCCTCGCGGTGCTGTGGGCCGGGCTTATCTACTGGGCGACCTACGGATGACGCGCGAACGACTCTATGGATGGGGGCGTACCGCGCCCAGTATCTCGGAGGTACTGAGCCCGACCTCAGAGGACATGGTCGCCCAGGAACTCGCCCACGCCACCAGCGTTATCGCGCGCGGACTGGGACGAAGCTACGGTGACGCGGCACAACTGAGCGGCGGGTTGGTCTTGACGAATCGTTCCCTGGGCGGCATTGGCTCGATTGCGCCCGACGGCGTGGTCATCGTGGGCGCCGGCGTTTCGATCGACGAGTTACTCGCTATTACTATTCCGCTCGGCTGGTTCATGCCGGTGACCCCCGGAACGCGCCAAGTCACCATCGGGGGCGCCGTCGCCGCCGACGTCCACGGTAAGAACCACCACCGTGACGGCTCCCTGGGCGATCACGTGCTCGAAATGCGCCTGGTCACCCCCACGGGAACGTTCAACGTCTCGCCCACGATGGATCCGCAGCTCTTCTGGGCCACCATCGGCGGCATGGGACTCACTGGCGTCGTGACCACGGTGACACTGCGACTTCTCAAGATCCAGACCGACAAGGTGCTCGTTGACACCACCCGTTACTCACACCTCGACGACGTCATGGCGGCCATGATCGCCAGTGACGACGACTACCGCTACTCCGTCGCCTGGGTCGACTGCATGACCAAGGGCGCCTCCATGGGCCGAGCCATTCTCACGCGCGCTGAACACGCCACTCGGCGCGACATCACCGGTGACTCGCTGGTCGCCCCGAAGTCCGCGCACCTGCGCGTACCCTTCAACGCTCCGCGCGGGCTGCTCAATCCCGTGACAATTCGTACCTTCAACGAAATCTGGTTCCGCCGCGCCCCCAAGAGACGTGAGGGCGAAGAACAGTCCCTCGGCGCGTTCTTTCATCCCCTCGACGGGGTCAGCGACTGGAACCGGCTCTACGGGCGTCGTGGTTTCGTCCAGCACCAATTTGCCGTCGGTGACGCCCAGTCCGAGACCGTCGTGCGCGCCATTGAACGCCTCTCCTCCTCGGGAGTGCCGAGCTTCCTCGCGGTCCTCAAGCGCTTCGGACCAGCCAACCACGGTGTGTTGTCCTTTCCCATCCCGGGCTGGACGTTGGCGCTCGACCTGCCGATCGGGCCGCTGGCGTTACCCGGCGTGCTCGACGACCTCGACGAGATGGTCATCGAGGCGGGCGGGCGAGTGTATCTGGCCAAGGACTCGCGCCTCAACCCCGAGGCGGTGCGAGTAATGTACCCGCGTCTGCCGGAGTTTCTCGACATCAAGAATCGTATCGACCCCCAACACAAGTTGGCGAGCGACCTCGCGCGTCGACTCCACTTAGTAGGAAAGTGACCATGGAAAACGCCTTCGGCCAGCCCCAGAGCGTCGTCGTCCTCGGCGGAAGTTCTGACATCGCACGCGCCATCACCAAGAAGCTCTGCGCTGCGCGCGCCCACACGATCATCCTGGCCGGACGCAACCAGGAACTGCTCGACGAAGCCGCGCGCGAGGCCCTCGACTACGGTGCCTCGAAAACCGACACGGTGATCTTTGACGCCGAGGATGTCACGAGTGCGTCGGCCGCGGTCGCCAAGGCATTCGACAAGGCCGGTGACCACGTCGACCTCGTCATCATGGCGGTCGGCCTGCTCGGAAACCAACTGCGTGACCAGAGCGACGTGGCGGCCGCAACGCGGATGATGAACGTCAACTTCACTTGGCCGGTAGCGGCCCTGACCGAGGTACGCAACCGACTGGTGGCCCAGAGCAGTGGGAGAATCCTGGTGTTCTCGTCAGTGGGCGCCGTACGAGTACGCGGGTCGGCCTACCTCTACGGCGGCGCCAAGGCGGGACTCGACCGACTCTGCCAGGGCATGGCCGATTCCTTGATAGGCACCGGGGTGAGCCTGCAGCTGGTACGCCCCGGCGTGGTGCGCACCAAGATGACCGAGGGACTGAGCGAGGTGCCCTTCACCACGGGAGTGAACGAAGTCGCCCAGAACGTTCTGAAAGGCCTCGCGAGCGGCGACCAAGTGATCTGGAGTCCGCCGATGCTGAAATATGCCTTCGCGATTCTGCGCCACTTGCCCGCGCCGGTGTGGCGCAAGGTCGTCGACCGCTAGATCGCTAGCCCGAGGCGGTTGAGGCGTTCAGGTACTTCGGACGCATGCTCATCACGAAGAAGTCGCGCGTCCACCAATTGGCGAAGAAGTGCCCCGGATTGCCGATCATGCCCGGCAGTAAATTCGTGGCGTTCGCTCCGTTCACGGGTTGATTCAGCGGTCCGGCGAGCGTGGCGTACTCCACCCAGTCGGTATTGATGTCGAGTTCCATGCCCCGTACCGCACCCGCGCGCACCAGGGTGTCAGCCAAGTCGCTGATCGACAGGGCCGGTCCGCCGACGTACACCAGCGCGCCATCGGCCGTGACGCCCAGACCCGAGCGCCAGACATTGAACGTGCCGCCGAGTGTTCTGCCCCACTTGAGAGTGTTCTGAGAACTGAGTCCGGGCACGGCTTTGGCGCCGTCGACGATGAGGTCGAGATTCTGACGTACCGAGGCGACCTGGGACGTCATCTGAAAGTCTCGCCCCCACTGGCCGACGCTCATCGTGCCGTCTTGGTAGATGACGACCGACGCCGCACCCGCGCGCAGGGGGTCGACGTACTTGTTATTGGTGTAGTAGCCGCCATTGGCGTCTGGCATGCGAAAACCCGCGTTGAAGATCGAAACGACCGACGTCGAGGCCGTCGCCGAGATGGGCGCACTATAGGGATACGGGCCGCCGCCGGGGATGTCCGATCCCGAGTACAGCTGCGCGGAGAGGATCTTGGGATCCATCCACGCCACGCCGACGACGTAACTGGTGTGAATCGCGTCCGGACGAATGAACGTCTCGTACACCGCGGGGATGCCGTTGGCGGTCAGTCGTCCGGCCGGCTTCCAAACACCTTCGCCCGCGAAGGGCACCGCGGCCGGTGACTGCAGATTGGTCGGGACGGGCAGCGGTTGAGTGCCGGTGACGGTGACGTTCACGGTGCCCTTGCCGATCCCACTCGTGGAGGGTGCACCGCCGACCTTGGCGGGGTGCAACCTGTTGTACTCGGACTCGGCCCAGGTGACGATGCCGCCGAAGCCGTGTTGGCGCCCCCATTCGGCGAAACGTGCCTGCAGCGACACGCCGTAGGACTGGTTGTTGAGGGCGAAGCCCAGGGTCACTCCGTAGTAGGACACCATCACGAGGGTGACCGCACCAAGGATCACCAGAGCGCGCCGACGCCAGTAGATGTAGGCCGGTAAACGGCGCGCGCGGTGCCGTACGGCCGAGCGGTAGGGCGCTCGGACATTCGGTCCCGGCTGGGGGCGCGGCTGAGACCGCGGCGGCGCGTCGTTATGACTCATGAAGACCTAATTTTACACAGGCGGTCCTCGAAAGGACCGGAGGCACCTCAACAGCCACTAAAAAATGACTAAGAACCCTGGGCCTTTTTGAGCGGCGTCATAGCCAATACCAGTTGTTTCGTCCCGTAGTCGTCAAAAGTGACGCTGGCGCGCGCGTGCGAGCCGGTACCGTCCACTTTCGTGACGATTCCCGGTCCGTAACGATCGTGCACCACGCGATCGCCGACGGTCAGTCCTAGATTCTCCGCTCCCGTCGAGCGCACCGGCGGTGCGGAACCCGCGCCGAAGGCCTTGCCCGATGTGAAGTCGCCACCACGTCCGACGAAGCCGTCCTCCTCCGCCGAGAACGTCGCACGGCGCATGGGAAGTGACGCCGAGAGGTCGTGCACCAGCTCCGAGGGGATCTCCTGAAGGAACCGGCTCGGCAGTGCGTCGGTGCGTTGACCCCACATGGTGCGACTCCACGCGTGCGTGAGGATCAGGTAGCGCATGGCTCGCGTGAGACCCACGTAACAGAGCCGACGCTCCTCTTCGAGTTCGGCGTCGTCGGAGAGCGCACGACGGTGCGGGAAGATCGTCTCCTCGAGACCGGTGATGACGACGAGTGGAAATTCGAGACCCTTCGCGACGTGCATCGTCATCATCGAGATCGCACCTGCTCCCCCGTCGAGCTGGTCCGAGTCGGCCACCAGGGCCATGCGCTCGACGAAGTCCATCAGTGTGTCGTACTGCGCGGCGGCCGACGCGAGTTCGCCCAAGTTCTCGAGCCGCGAATACGCTTCGTCGGAGTCTTCGGCGCGCAGCGCGTCGCCCACGCCGGTCTCGCGCACGATCGCGTCAATCATTTCGCGCGGGCTCAAATCGTTGGCCATCGCGCGCAGTTCATCCATCACGAAGGCGAACTTGTCGGCCCCCGACAACGCCTTGGCGGTGAGTCTCGCCGCGGCGCCATAGTGCGCAGCCTCGGCGAAGGAGATGGAGTTCTGCGCGGCGTAGACGCCGAGTTTGGCCTGGGCCGCCTCGCCGATGCCGCGCTTGGGTTCGTTGATAACGCGCCGCGCCGAAGCTTCGTCGCGGGGGTTCACGATGAGCCGCGCGTAGGCCAGGGCGGTCTTGATCTCCTTGCGGTCATAGAAGCGCATGCCGGAAATGACCCGGTAGGGAATGCCCGCGCGCAACATCTCTTCTTCCAAGACGCGACTCTGCGCATTGGTCCGGTAAAAGATCGCCATCTGGTTCCACTGGACGCCGGCTTCGACGCGAGCGCGGCGTAGTTCGGTGGCGACCCAGCGACCCTCGTCGTACTCGTCGCCCGCGCGATAGAGGCGGATACGGTCCCCGGGACCGTGGTCGGTAAAGAGATTCTTCGCGTGTCGCGAGGCGTTCTTGGCAATCACCGCATTGGCGGCGTCGAGAATCGTCTGAGTGGAGCGGAAGTTCTGTTCGAGCATGATGACGTCGGCGTCGGGGAAGCGCTGCTCGAACTGCAGGATGTTGCGGACGTCGGCGGCACGAAAACGGTAGATCGACTGGTCCGAGTCGCCCACCACGCACAGATTGCGGTGCTGGGCGGCGAGCATCATCACCAGTTCGTTCTGCACCCCGTTGGTGTCCTGGAACTCGTCCACCAGCAAATACTTGAAACGCATCTGATAGGACTCGAGCACGGCGGCGTCGGCACGTAACATCGCGACCGCGTTCAAGAGCAGGTCGTCGAAGTCCATGGCGTTGGCGAGCTTGAGGCGCGCTTCGTAGAGACTGTAGATCTCGGCGATGCGCCGATGATTGGGATCGTCGCCGTGACCAACGTCGGCGTAGCGCTGGGCGTTGAGCATCTGGTTCTTCGCGGCCGAAATCGCGGCCGAGACGCTGCGCGGGCTGACGCGTTTGGTGTCGAGATTGAGTTCCTTCATAATGCGCTCGACCGCACTCTCGGCGTCGCCGGCGTCGTAAATAGTGAAGCCGCGCTGGTACCCGAGCACGTCGGCGTGGGCGCGCAGCATGCGCAGACACGCCGAGTGAAAGGTCGAGACCCACATCTGCTTGGCGTCGTCGCCCACGAGGTCCACCACGCGGCGGCGCATCTCGTCGGCGGCCTTGTTGGTAAAGGTAATGGCCATGATCTCAAAGGACCGCGCGTCGCCCGTGGCGAGCAGGTGCGCGATTCGTCTGGTCAGGACGCGAGTCTTGCCCGAGCCCGCGCCGGCCACCACCAGCAACGGGCCGCCGCGCTGGATCACCGCGCGCCGTTGCGGGTCGGTCAGCCCTTCAAGGAGGCTGTCGGGGTCGAGGGCGGGCGATGAGTTCTCTGAATCGCCGCCCCACAACGAATCCTCAGAGACCGAACGCCGACTCACTCCCACTCAATGGTGCCCGGCGGCTTCGACGTTACGTCGAGAGCCACGCGATTGACACCCGGTACTTCACGAATCAACCGATTGGCAATTGATTCGATGACGTCGTAGGGCAGTCGGGCCCAGTCGGCGGTCATGGCGTCGTCACTCGTGACGGCGCGGATGATGATCGGGTACGCGTAGGTTCGTCCATCTCCCATGACTCCTACCGTACGCACCGCGGGTAACACCGCGAAACTCTGCCAGAGTTCGCGGTACAGACCGGCTTTTTTGATCTCGTCGACGACCACGTGGTCGGCGTTGCGCAGGATCTCGGCACGCTCGCGGGTGACCTCGCCAACGATGCGCACGCCCAGTCCCGGACCCGGGAAGGGCTGGCGCCAGACGATCTCGGCCGGCAGGCCGAGTTCTTCTCCCACGTGGCGCACCTCGTCCTTAAACAGACTGCGCAGCGGTTCGACGAGGTCGAACGACAAATCCTCGGGGAGGCCACCCACGTTGTGGTGACTCTTGATGTTGGCGGCGTGACCCGATCCAGATTCGATGACGTCGGGGTACAGGGTGCCCTGGACCAAGAAGCGCGGGCTCTCGGCGCCCTCGGTGAGTTCGCGCGCGACCGCTTCGAATTCACGGATGAACAGTTCGCCGATGATCTTGCGCTTG
>PMTL01000227.1 GCA_003168075.1 Acidimicrobiaceae bacterium | reverse complement strand
CCACGTCCACGTCCACGTCCACGACGATCTTGCTGGTTCGCCACGGTGTCACCGCGACGACCGGCAAGGTTTTGCCCGGACGCGCGGCGGGACTGCACCTGTCGGCCAAGGGCGTCGAACAGGCCGACGTCGCCGCGCAACGACTGGCCGATCTGACCGCGGCGCCGAGCGCGCTCTACGCATCTCCCCTCGAGCGAACTCGCGAGACGGCCGCACCCATCGCGCGCGCGCTCAATCTGCGAGTGACGACCGACAAGGGCCTGCTCGAATGCGACTTCGGAGACTGGACGGGAAAGACCCTGGCGTCACTTCGCCGCAAAACCGAGTGGCGCGCGGTGCAGGGCGCCCCGAGCACCTTTCGCTTCCCCCACGGCGAGTCCTTCACCGAGATGCAACTGCGCATATGGACGACACTGGAACGCCTCGCGTGCGATCACCCCGGAGAGACCGTTGTCGTCGTGAGCCACGCCGATCCCATTAAGGCCGCCGTCACTTACGCCCAGGGTGTTCCCCTCGACCTTTTCCAGCGCACCGTCATCTCGACGTGTTCCATTAGCGCGTTGGTGCTGACCGGCACTACACCGATCGTGCTGAGCGTCAACAACACCGGATCACTCAAGGAGCTCATCGCCTCATGAAATACGAATTCGACGCTCCCGACAAGGTGATGATCGGCGTACGCGGTGAGGTCGGCGCTCGACTCTTCTTGCTGCAGGTGCGACAAGGTCGGCGCCTCGTTATTCTCAAGTGCGAAAAACTTCAACTCGCCGCTCTGGCGCTGTGGATCTCTCAGGTCCTCGACGACATGGGCCGCCCGGAGCATCTTCCCCAGGACTTCGCTCTCGAGCCGGAATACGAAGTCGATTTCTCGGTGGGCGACATCGCCATCGCCGTCGACGAGGAGCGCGATGTCATCGAGGTCACCTTTGAGTCGGTGGAAGAGGATGAGAACGTCGCAACGCTGACACTCACCAAGGAGTGGGCGGGCGGACTCGCCATTGCGATAACGCGATTGGTCGAAGCTGGCCGGCCACCATGCCCCCTCTGCGGCGGTCCCCTCGATTCGCGCGGCCACGACTGCCCACGCACCAACGGGCACCGGGCGCCCGTTCGCTAAGCGTGCGACGAGAGGATCAGCTCGAGCTGCTGCGCCACGGCGCCATCAACGTCGAAGGGCGCGTGGCGGGCTCCTCGAATCAGGCGCTACTGGTGACGGTCACGCTCGACGGCGTCACCGGACTCGCCTGCTACAAGGCCGAAGCCGGTGAGCGACCGCTGTGGGACTTCGATGACGGGCTCTGGCGCCGCGAAGTCGCCGCCTGGGAACTTGACCAACTCCTCGGCACCGACCTCGTTCCCACGACGATCGCCCGCGAGGACGCGCCCTTTGGGGTCGGATCTCTGCAGTGGTGGATTGACGACGCGACCGACGACCATTACTTCACCCTGCGCGAGCGAGAGGCGTTGAACGACTGGTTCGCGGATCTGTGCGCCCTCGACGTCGTGGCGAACAACGCCGACCGCAAGGGAGGTCACATCCTCTTTGACGGCGCTCGTTGTTGGGCCATCGACAACGGGTTGTGTTTTCACGAGGAGGAGAAACTGCGCACCGTGATCTGGGAGTACGCCGACGTCGCCTTGCCGGAGCGGCTGAAGGAACCTCTCGCGCGCCTCGCGCGCGGCGAGGACGGCGATCTCGGTTTCTACCTCAGTGAGGACGAAGTGGCGATGACCCGACGACGAGCGCAGGTCCTGCACGAGGCGGCCAGCTTTCCCGTTCCCAATGAAGGGAGTGACTGGCCACCGTATCCGTGGCCACTCATTTAGATCAGCGGGAGTAAATCACCTTCGAGTTCGGGAACGCCGGACTCCAGCATGAAGAACGTCACGACGGCGCCGACACCAAAGAAGGCCGCCGCCCACCAGAACGCCACGCTGTAGCCGTGGATGGTGGCGGGAGTGGTGATATGACAATTGAGCGTTCCGTTCGCTCCGCACGCCATTCGTCGTGCGGTGATGACGGCGATGGTATTGAGTAGCGCCGTCCCCATCGAGCCGCCGATCTGTTGAGCCGTGTTGACCATGGCGGACGCCGCTCCCGCGTCACGCGGCTCAATGCCCGCCGTCGCGCTCGCCGTCGATGGCGCAAAAATGAGGCCTAGGCCGAGACCCGTCACCACCAAACCGGGCAGCACGTGTCCGAAATAGTCAGAGTTCGCGGGAAGCTTGGTGAACAAGATCATGCCCATCATCCCCAGCAGCATCCCCACCGGAACGAGTGGCCGAGGACCCACGAGAGCGAGGAGCCGAGCGCTGGCGAGCGACGCCGAAAACGTGAGCGCCCCCACGAGCGGCAAGAAAAGAATGCCCGTTTTCATTGGTGAGTAGTTCAACGTGTTCTGCAAGTAATACGCGAGGAACAACGAGATGGAGAAGATGCCGATGCTAGTGATGAAGAGGGCGATCAGCGAGCCACCGCGCGTTCGATTCTTCACGATACGTAGCGGCAACAGGGGGAACTTCGACCGATTCTGCCACATCACGAAGAAGACGATCAAGACTGCGCCGATCACGAGACTCATCCACGTATCGAGGTTCCCCCAACCGGTGGTAACGGCCCGACCGAGTCCAAAGACCAACGCAAAGAGTCCGGCACTGCCCAGCAGCGATCCCACCAAGTCGAGGTGAGTTCGCTGCTCGCCTCGACCACTCTCGACGAAGAGCAGCACGCCGATCAGCGACAACGCCGCGAAAAACACGTTAATCGTCAGACACCAGCGCCACGACTCCCACTGGGTGAGTGCGCCACCGAGCAGGAGTCCAATCGCGGCACCCGAACCTCCGACCGCGCCGAAGATGGCGAAGGCCTTGGCTCGCTCCTTGGGTTCGCGAAACGTCGTCGTCAGGGCGGCCAGGGCGGCGGGCGCTAACAGCGCGCCAAAGACCCCTTGGACCGCACGCGCGGTCACCAGGACGCCGAAGGTTTGAGCTGCGCCACCGACTGCCGACGCGAGGGCAAAGCCCACGAGTCCAACGATCAATGCGTTGCGCCGACCCCAGAGGTCGCTCAGTCGTCCTCCGAGGAACATCAACGATCCGAACGCCAGCGCGTAGGCAGTGATCAGCCACTGACGGTTCGCCGAAGAGAAATTGAGGTCCACCTGTGCGCGCGGCAGAGCGATGTTGATCACCGTGGCGTCGAGGGCGACCATTAGTTGAGAGATGCTCACGGTCACCAGGGCCCACCACCGACGGGTGTGTGACGTGGAGGTAGTTGGCATATTGATGCTTCTTAGCCTAAAGAGTTCGCACTGACGCGCGCGGCACCTCGCCGCGTGGCAACAGCACTTCGCAGAAAAACACTGGAATTACGAACGGGCCTTCAAGGCCGCAATCAAAGCCGGAAGCACCGTCTGCACGTCGCCGACGACGCCGAAGTCGCAAATGGAGAAAATCGGCGCGTCCGGGTCCTTGTTGATGGCGACGATATTCGAGGCGCCCTTCATTCCCACCATGTGCTGGGTCGCTCCCGAAATGCCGCACGCAATGTAGAGGTCGGGCTTGACAGTCTTGCCCGTCTGACCGACCTGGTGCGAATAGGGCACCCAGCCGGCGTCGACAATCGCACGGCTCGCACCCGGAGCCCCGTGCAGTAGTCGCGCCAACTCCTCGATGAGTTCGTAGGACGCGGCGTCGCCCAGTCCTCGTCCACCCGAGACCACCACTTTGGCGTCCTCTAACGCCGGCCCACTGCGCTCTTCGACGTGCGAGGCGCGGATCGTGGCCGAACGCGACGATGATGACGTTGGCGACACCGCCACGCGCTGCGCGCGGGCGCCAGCGGTATCTTCGGCAACGAAGGACTTTGCGCGCACGACGATCAGCCCCGGAGAACTGGCTCGACTGCGCGCTAGCACCGTCTGGGTTCCCCCGAAGACTGGGTGTTCGGTGAGCAGTTCATCCCCGCCACGAAGTCCCGTCACGTTCGTCAGCACTGGCAAGTCGAGTTGGGCCGACAGTCGCCCGGCGATATCGCGGCCGTCGTTGCTCGCGGGAATCAACACGGCGTCGGGCGTGTCGTCACCCAGCAGCGACGACACCGTCGACGCCACGACGCCCGCGGGCAAGACCGCGCCGATATCGCCCAGGTCCATCAGGCGCTGTGCTCCAAAGGAACCGACAATTTCGGCGATGTCGTCTCCGTGCAGACCCCACGACACGGCGGTGACCGTGGCGCCGAGACGACGCGCGCCGGTAATGAGTTCCTTCGACGTCGACGTGACGCCGTCGCCCGACGGCTCAGCAATCACCCAGAGGTCTGCGATGCTCACGAGGGGCTCACGGACAGGACTTTAATCCGCTCGAGGAACGCGACGATGCGCGCCGCACCGTCGCCGTCGTCGACATACTTCTCGCCGGCGGTCTTGGTCACGACGGTCTCGACCGCCACCACGTCTTGTCGCGCGTCGAGGCTCGCGGCGTCGAGGCCCAGATCGGCCACGCTGAGCACCGTGACCGGACGCGACTTCGCGGCCATGATGCCCTTGAACGTGGCGTAACGCGGTGCCACCACTCCGGCGGTGACGGTGACGACGGCCGGCAGTTGAGCGACGACCTCGTCGTATCCCGCTTCAGTCTGGCGATGCACCACGACGGTGTCGCCCTCGACGACCACTGACGTGGCGAACGTCAGGGCGGGCAGGTCGAGGAGTTGCGCGAGTTGAACCGGCAGCGTTCCGGTATAGCCGTCAGAGGACTCCGTGGCACAGAGCACCAGGTCGGGCGTCTCGCGAGAGATCACCGCGGCGAGGGCCTTGGCCGTGGTGAGGGCGTCGGCGCCTCGCAGCACCGGGTCGCTCACGATGGCCGCGCGCATCGCCCCCATCGCCAGGGCGCTGCGCAGTGCGCTCACGTCGGTGGCGTCGCCCATGGAGACCAGTGAGACCTCGCCCTCGCCCGCCGCTTCCACGAGGCGCAGTGCTACTTCGACGCCGTAGGTGTCGGCCTCGTCGAGAACCAGCTTGCCGGTGCGATTGAGACGGTTCGTGTCGTCGAACGATTGAGGCGAGGCGGGATCGGGGATTTGTTTGACGCAGACCACAACATTCATGCCCACCAATCTACGCCATGGTTACTTGCCGGTAGCACGCTGGTGGCCCGCTCGCAGTTCTTGGGCCACCAGCACGTCGTCGGTGATCAGGGCGCCGACGTCGAGGTCGAGCATCCGGTCAATGTCACGGCGTACATTCGGCGTCCACACGTGCAATTCGACACCCAGCTGTCGAGACCGATTGGCAACGTGCTCACTGACGCGAGAAAAGGGAAGATGGGCCGACGTGAGGTCGCTGCGCAGCACTTGGTCGAGGACGACGTCCGCGGACTGACGCGCGACGAGCCAACCCACTCGCCGCGCGAGTGAGGTCCGTCGAACCTCTTCGCAGATGCGCAGCGAGAAACTCGACACCAGGCACTGAGAAGACGCCGGCGAAGCGTCGAGGAACTCGCCCACGGCCCGAGCGACCGAGCGATTATACGGAACCGAACGAGTCGATTTAATTTCGATGTTGATCCTCATCTCTCCGGCCGCGTCGAGCACTTCGTCGAGGCGCGCTAGCGGAGCCACCTCGCAGATCGCGGCGTACGTCAAAGAGGACAGTGCCCGCCCGCCCAGGGTCCGGTCATGGTTCACGACCAGGCATTTGTCCGCCGTCAACCAGACGTCGATCTCGACGCCGTCCGCTCCGATGTCACGTGCGCCGCGCACCGCGGCGACGGAGTTCTCGGGAGCGTCGACGTGGTGGCCACGGTGCGCAAAGATTGAAGTCACGATAAGAATTGTGGCATTCGTGACAGGTTTGGACCCGAAATACCAAAAACACCTTGAATTTGGGAGTGCGCCTGAGTAAAATTGCCTTCCCGCCCGTAACGGCTCTCGAGGTCAAAAATCGAGATAATTCGTTAATTTAAAAGGATTTTGTCATGTCGTTGATCTGGAACCGCACTCACGCCTGGGATGACGCCGACTGGCGTGCCAACGCCGCGTGTCGCGACACCGAGCCCGAGTTGTTCTTCCCCGTGGGCACCACCGGCATGGCGACGGACCAGATCGAATCGGCCAAGCGCGTCTGTATCAATTGTGACGCCCAGAAGCATTGCCTGGAATTCGCCCTGGCGACCAACCAGGAGTCCGGCGTGTGGGGCGGCACCACCGAGGACGAGCGTCGCAAGCTGCGCAAGCAGTGGCTCGCCGCGCGCCGTCGCATGCAACAGAACTAGTACTTTTTCTCTAACTCGCCAACTCGGTCGGAACGACCACTCGGATGAGCGTCCCGCCGCCGTCGGAGTAGGGTACGCTCGTCATCTCGATTGACCCGTTCAATTGCGAGCGCACGAGATCGCGCACGATGGAGAGTCCCAAACTCGTCGCGACGTCGAGATTGAAGTCATCCTCGAGACCCCGGCCGTTGTCGCGGATCTCGGCGACCGCGCACTCCCCTTCGAGACTCAAGTCCAGTGTCACCACACCGACGTGCTCGTTGTCGGGTCCGCCGAAGTCGACGAAGGCGTGTTCCACGGCGTTGGTCAGCAGTTCGGTCAGCGCTAGGGCGAGCGGCGTGGCGAGGTCGGTCGGCAACGTCCCGAGGTCGCCGTTCACCACGATCTCGACCGGGTGCAGGGCCAAGACGGTGTCTTCGACGAGCAACACCACGGACCGCACGATCTCGTCGAACACCACTTCTTCGCCGGGCTCACGGGAGAGGACTTCGTGCACGACGGCGATCGAACGCACGCGGCGTTCTGCCTCCTGTAGCGCCACGACCGTGTCGTGTTCGTCGCTGCGGCGCGCCTGCAGACGCAGTAGTGACGAGATGGTCTGCAGGTTGTTCTTCACGCGGTGGTGCACCTCGCGAACAGCGGCCTCCTTGTTCAACACCACGCGGTTCAATTGGCGAAGGTCCGAAACGTCGCGCAGTAATACCACCACGCCCGTCACCGCTCCGTGGTCGAAAAGTGGCACGCAGTGGAACAAGATAGACACGTCGTGCGATCGGTCGACTTCTTCCATCGCGGGAATCCCGTACTCCAGAGAGCGCTCCACGACGCGCAGGCGAAGTCCCATCTCGGTGAGGGTCTTGCCCTCGGTCGCGGCGTAGACGCTCAGGCGGTGCAGCGCGTTGGTCGCGTTGGGCGTGGCGAACTCGACCTGGCCGAGTCCATTGGTCAAGATGATGCCGTCACCCACGCGCGGCATGCCCGGCCCGGCGACGGTGTCTTCGCGGTAGGGAAAAGTAGCGTCCGACACCATCGAGCACAGCCGTTCAAAGATCGAGAGGTAGGCCTGCTCATAGAGTGACGCCGGACCTCGCAGTGGCCCCTGCAGGCGCACCAACACGGCAATCACTCGTCCGTCAAATCGCACCGGGATACACCACACCGGCACCGCACCGTCGCGGGCGGGAATGCTCACTTCGCCCACGCACCGCTTACCGCCTTCGAAGGCCAACTTGACGAGCGGCCACTGGCTCGAGGGCTGGACCGATCCAATTAAGTCGTCGACGATCAGCGTCGAACGATTGTTCGGGCGCACCTGTCCGAGAACGACGAACTCTTCGTGGCCCCCAGAGTTCTCATCGGGAGCGACGAGCACCATGTCCGAGAACGACAAGTCCGCCAGGAGCGACCACGACGCGGTGAGACGTACCAGATGGTCGATGGCGGCCTCCGACAGCGACGTGAAGTCGTCGGAGAGCTCGGCGAGCGTGGTCACGCGGGGCTCCGCAGGGCCACCATGGTGCGACGGCGTTCGTCGTAGGAGGCGAGCTGGTGCACGCCACGCGCTTCGAGCAGCGTCGCTAGATCCCCGGCGCGAGAACCCACACGCTCGAGTCGGTGCGCGTCCGACGCCGTCGTGAAGGTCACCCCTCGTTCGACCAGCCGGTCGAGGAAGCCACCGGCCGGGTACTGCTCGGCGGCGGGTTTGAACCAACCCGACGACGAACACTCCACCGAGACGTCCACCGCCGCGGCGGCCTCGGCCATGGCGTCCCACAGCGGTTCGGGGTGTGCAGCGAAGAACCCGGCGACCTTGATGACGTCGGGGTGCGCGAGGACGTCGACGGTACGGGTCGCCGTCAACTCCTCGAGGGCGACGGTGTACTCAGCCCAGGTCTGGTCGACATCGCGAGTGCGCCACCCGTTCATCTGCACCGCGTTGTCGATGTCGTCAAACTGCCAGGAGTTGAGCCAGTGCACTGAACCAATGAGTACGTCAAAGGGGTACTGGTCGACCAGAGCGGCGACGTCGTCCATCTGGTCGCGGTAGTAGTCGACCTCCATGCCCACCTTGACCGGCAGTCCCTCGGACTTGGCCAACTGGGCGAAGGTGACGTAGTCCTCGAGTGAGTTGCGCGCGTGAAAGTCGAAGTAGTCGGCCATGAGCGGCGCCGTTGGCTCGTGGTTCCAGCGCGTCCAGAAGTCGCCGACCGTCGCGCGAAGTTCGACGAAGCGGTAAAGGTGCTCGGTCAGTGCCAGTTCATTGACGCCATTGCGCTGGGCTTCCTCGCAGTACTGGGCCACCTGGTCGAGCCGGTACCCAACCGACGACTCCTCGTGGCTCCAGAGGTGCAGGTGATAGTCGATCACGGCTCAGGCCGCGCCGAAGCCTACGATGCGCTCACTGGTAGTGGTGAATTCGACGTAGGCGATGCGCGCCGCCGGAACGCCGACGCGACGGCCCTTGCGATCAGTTAGCCACAGGAGGCGGTCGCCCTCCAAGGCGGCCTCCACTTCCTTGGCTAGGGCGTCACGGTCCGTGCCCTCCGGGAGTTCGATGTCGAGCTCCTTCATTGATTGCACTATGCCAATACGAATTTCCATGACGACTCCTCCGTCGGTAACGACCACCCCATGTTACGGCGTTGAGGCAAGATGAAGGTCGTGACTGATGACACCCCCACCTCGCGCAGCGCCCAGTGGGCCGCCACCATGGAGGGTTTCGCCCATGATGAGGTCGTGCGGGCACACCGCAACTCCGTGGCAGCGCTCGATCCCGGCGATCCGCGCGTCGTCGCCGCGTCGAACCGCGACGCGCGCGAGGGGCAAAGTGACGAATTGCTGGCCGGTGGCGCTACGCGCGCCCACGGGGCCGGTCGCCGAGCACGCGACGAAGAACCCGACACGTTTCGCACTTGCTTTGAGCGCGACCGCGACCGGATCTTGCACTCGACGTCCTTTCGCCGGCTCAGTGGCAAGACCCAGGTCTTCGTCTTTCCCGACGACCACATGCGTACCCGACTGACCCACGCCCTCGAGGTGGCCCAGGTGGCCACCAGTATCGCGCGCACTCTCGGACTCAACGTGGCGTTGACCGACGCGATCGCTCTGGGACACGACTGCGGTCACGGTCCCGGCGGCCACGCCAGTGAAGAGGCTCTCGACCCCTTCGTCGAGGGAGGCTTCGACCACGCCACTTGGGGCGCCGACGTGTCGCTACGTCCACTCAACCTCTGTCTCGAGACCCTCGATGGTATTCGCAATCACTCGTGGTCGCGTCCGGCCCCATTAAGCCCCGAGGGCGAAGTCGTGAGCTGGGCCGACCGCATCGCTTACGTCTGTCACGACTTCGAGGACGCCGCCTCAGCGGGACTGGTGCGCGTCGACGACCTACCGGGTCTCGTGAGCGACCGCTGCGGTACGTCGCGGCGCCAACAGCTCGGAGCGTTCATCAACGCAGTCATCGCTACGACTCGCGAAACCGGCCTCATTGGCATGGACTCGCGTCACGCCGAGGCGCTGGGCGCATTTCGCGCATTCAACTACGAATCGATCTATATGCGCGACGCTTCTCGGCTGCAAGCCGCTCGCGTGGTGGGGATGTTACGTGCGCTCGTCGAGCACTTCGCCGCGCACCCCGACCTGTTGCCCGAGGACGACGAGTTTCTTCGCGACGCCGTCGGTTCGCCGGTGGCCCTGGCCGCCGCGGTGAGTTACGTGGCCGGCATGACGGACCGCTTCGCGTGTCGCAGCGCGGTCACCCTGCTCGAGTGGCCCATCGACCAGCTTCCCAACGGGATCGACCGTTAAACATTCATTAGACGAT
This sequence comes from Acidimicrobiaceae bacterium, assembly GCA_003168075.1. GTDB lineage: Bacteria > Actinomycetota > Acidimicrobiia > Acidimicrobiales > RAAP-2 > RAAP-2. Next base: position 32,708 of record PMTL01000227.1, on the reverse strand, counting down.
GCGCAGTTCCTGGCGATACACCCGCGCTGGTCCCTGGGCGGCCACCTTCGTGGCGATATCGGCGAAAGCTCGCGACGCCTCGCTCTCGGGGTCGCTCACGACGAGCGGCACGCCGAAGTCGCCTCCCTCGCGTAGAGGCGTCTCGAGGGGGATCTGGCCCAGCAGCGCGACACCGAGGTCGTGCGCCAGAGTCTCACCACCCCCGCTTCCGAATATCTCATAGCGCACTCCGTCGTCTCCGCGGAACCAGCTCATGTTCTCAATGACGCCGCGCACCGAGAGCTTGAGCTTTCGCGCCGCGTAGGCCGAGCGTTGAGCGACGCGTTGTGCGGCGGCTTGGGGCGTGGTGACCACGTACATCTCGATACGCGGCAAGATCTCTGACAACGTCAACGCCACGTCACCAGTACCGGGCGGCATGTCGATGATCAAGAAGTCGGGTTCGTCCCACCAGGCCTCGGTGACGAGTTGCTCGATGGCCTTGTGTAACATCGGCCCGCGCCAAATGACCGGCTGTTCGTCGGGCACGAAGTACCCCATCGACACGCAGCGCACCCCGTGAGCCAGCGTCGGCAAGACCGTGTCGCCAAGCACAATCGGGTCGGCAACGGCACCGAGCATCTTGGGCAAGGAAAAGCCGTAGACGTCGGCGTCGAGGACGCCCACTTGGTGGCCCTGCTTCGCCAGCGATATCGCGAGGTTGACGGTAACCGAGGACTTGCCCACACCGCCCTTGCCCGAAGAGATCCCGAGCACGCGGGTCTTGGAGAGTCGGTCGAGGAACTTGGGCTGGTCGCTGCCGTGACCGTGTTGACCCGGCGTCGAGGTGCCCGTCATCGAACCTCGCAGGTAGTTGCGCAGGTGCAGCAATTCTTCTTCGTTCATGGTCCGCACGTTGAGCGTCGCGCCCTCGAGCGTCTCACGAATCTTCGTTTCGAGGTACTCACGCTGGGGCCAGTTCGACGCCGGCAAGACGAGCGTGATCTCGCGGCCCGACGAAGTCTCAACGACCTCATCGAGGAAACCCAGCTCGCCCAGAGGGCGTAGGACCTGGGGCTCGATGATGGCCGCGAGGGCGGGGTACTGTTCGGCGTCGAAGGTCACGGCTCATCCTTTGTGGTGGTGGATACGAGGCTACCGGCGCCACCAGGCGCTTGCGCTCACGAAAGGCCGCACAACGCCTACACTTTGGCGTATGTCATCGCGTCCCGAGACTGAGCTCGACCCGGCCCTCTTCACGGCGACGATCACGAGCCTTGCGCACTCCTTCGGTGATAACACTCGACGCAAGATCTACCTCTACCTACGCGAGAATCCGGGAGCGACCGCCACCGAACTGGCCCGGCACTGCGACGTGCACGCCAACGTCGTGCGCCACCACGTGGAACGTCTCACCGAGGGTGGCTACGTCACCTACGACAATGTGCACAAGACCACCGTCGGGCGTCCGGCCAAGGGATACCGCGTTGTCGACAACAACGTCGCCATGGAGGGTTCGATACGGCGCGACGCCCTGCTCGTGGCCCTGCTGGAAATGGCGCTCGAGCGCCTCGGACCCAAGGCCGCCGAAGCCCTCGCCCACGACGTCGGCATGGAATACGGACGCGGACTGGGTACCACGGCGAATTCCGGTGACTCCGAAGTCAGCGTCAAGTCCGCCATGTCGTCCATCGCTGGTTTGCTCACCGCTCACGGATTCGCCGCGCGCGTCGAAGTGAATGCGACGTCGCAGTCAGTGGTCGCCGACAACTGCCCCTTCGGCACCGCCGCGCAGCACCATCCCGTCCTGTGCGCCGTCGACCGCGGCCTGATCTCGGGCATGCTCGAAGGTCTCGGAGCCAAATCCACCAAGGTGACAATGACCTCGCGAGCGCGCGGCGACGACACCTGCCGAGTCACGGCCTGACGTGTCCGAAGCGACCGGCGCACACGCGCCGATCGCGAAAGTCCCCTTGCGCGTCATCGCACGCGAGTGGGGGCGCATCGGCGTCATCGGCGTCGGAGGACCTCCCGCGCACATCGCCCTGTTGCGACACCTCAGCGTCGAACGTCACCACTGGTTAAGTTCCGAAGAGTTCGAACACGCCGTCGCGGCGGCAAATCTCCTCCCGGGTCCGGCGTCAACCCAACTGATGATCTACAGCGCCTGGCGATTGCGCGGCGTGCGCGGCGCACTGGTGGGAGGCATCTCGTTCATCTTGCCTGGGCTCGTCCTGATCATTGGCCTCTCGGTGCTCTTCTTCGCCCACCACCCGTCCCGGGTGATTCTCGGCGCCGCGCTGGGTGCGGGGGCGGTGGTACCAGTGATCGCGTTGCGCACGGCGTGGCAGTTGGCCCAACCGAGCTGGCGCAACACGTCGGGTCGCTCCACGCGGCTTCGCTGGAGTGCGTACGCGGCCCTCGGCGTGGGCAGCGCTCTCTTCGCGCCGGCGTTGGTGGTGCTCGCACTGGTGGGGTGCGGCGTGGCCGAGATCCTCGCGCGCCACGAAGGACCCCGCCACGCCCTGGCCGCGGGCCTCGCCACGGTGCACACCGTCGCCCTCGGCGGACTGGGAGCACTGGCCTGGGTTGCGTTCAAAGTCGGTGCGCTCTCCTACGGGGGCGGCTTCGTCATCATCCCTTTAATGCAACACGACGTGGTGAGTACCTTTCACTGGATGAGTGGCGCGCAGTTCTTAAACGCCGTGGCGCTGGGTCAAATCACCCCGGGCCCAGTGGTGCTCACCGTCTCGGCCGTCGGCTACGCCGCCCACGGACTCGGTGGCGCCGGAATCGCCACGGTGGTGGCCTTCGCTCCGTCGTTCGCTTTCATCATCGTGGGCGCACGCCATTTCGATCGACTGCGCCTGAACACCACAGTCCTCGCGTTCCTCGCCGGTGCGGGTCCGAGTGTGATCGGCGCCATCGGCGCCTCAGCGATTGCCCTGGCCATGTTCATCACGCACCTCTGGCAGGGCGCGGTCCTCGCGGCGGCACTGACCTGGCTCCTCGGACTTCGCCGAGGGTCGACAACGATGCTGCTCGGTGCCGCAGTGCTCGGGGCGCTGATCTCTGGGGTCGTGCCGCTCTAGGAGTTGATCTTGAGTGCGCGCAGGATCTTGGCGGCGAGAGCCAGTTGCGTCGTGGAGGGGTGCAGCTTCACGAAGACCCGGAACTGCGCCGTCGCCAGAGCCCGATTCCCGGGCGTCTCGTAGGCAACGAGGGCGTAGTAGAGACGTGGGGCCGCTTGGTCGGGTGCCAGCAGCACCGCTTGGCGAAGGAGGCTCACCCCGTGTGCCACGACCACGGCGTTGGCGCTCGAACTCCCCGCCGAGAAGTCGAGCCAACCAGTCTCGGTGAGTGCATCGACGTTGGTCGGCGAAATTGCGAGGACCTGCTGAAACGCCGAAAGCGCAGCGACGCCGTCACCGTTGGCCACGTCGTCTTCACCTTCAATGAGGAGTTGTCGCATCTTTTGTGATTGCGTCAAGTTCAGTCCGCCCGTCGCCGACGTACCGGCTTGGCGAAGACCAAGGTTCGCCCACACCAATACGCCCGCCGCGAGGGCGAAGCACACCAGCGCAATGAGGAGACGGCGGCGAGGACGGTGGCGAACGGCTGATCCTGTGCGAACCGGGGTGGCGACGTCCCCGACGGGCACCGCGAGCGTCTCAAGGTCATGGCGCGCCTGTGCGAGGGCACTTTTCTCGCGCTCAACGATCGCTGAGTAGTCAGCGTCGGCCAACTCACCGGCGTCGCGTTCACGGCCAGCGTCGTCGAGAGAAGCTTCGCGTAAGCGAATCTCATCGAGAAGTTGGCGCTCGCTCTTCACCGGCGTCTCCGCAGCACAACGCCCGTCGCGATAAGGCCGGCGAACACCGCCGCGGGCAGGAGCCAGAGCAGGGTGCCGATTCCGGAGGTGGAGGGACTCAACAGGATTGTCGGCCCGTAGGAGTCTTCGATCGTCGTAAGAATCTGCGTGTCGCTGTCGCCGCGCGCGACCATTGTCGCGATTTCGTGGCGCACGGCCAGCGCCGAGGACGACGTGCTCTGAGCGACCGAGAGATCGTCACACGAGGGGCACTTCACCAGTGACTCCAGGTGCGTCACGCGCTGGGCGGCTGAAGACGCCACGGGAGCCGCCACGACGGCGATGACCACGACGGCCACGAGCGCGACGGCCCACAGCCGAAACGACCCGAGACGAAGGGCGCCCACACTCGTCACGCGCGGACCCGAGCAACGACATTGTTGAGCTGCGCCGTCGAGACGGGACCGATCAACTCGGCCACCACTCGACCGTGGGTGTCGATGACGAAGGTAGAGGGCGGCGCGGTCACGCCGTAGTGAAAAGCGATCGTGCCGTTGGGATCGTCAATCGCGGGATAGAGAGTGTGGTAGTACGCGTCGAACGCCTTGGCGGCGCCCACGGTGTCGTTGAAGACCACCCCCACGACGGCGACGCCCTTGAGGTGCTGCTGCCAGGCGAAGGTAATCAGATTCGGCTCCTCCACCTGACACGGACCGCACCAGGACGCGAAGAAATTGACGACGACGATCTTGCCTCGATCGGCCTTCAGCGAGAACGTACCACCGCCGAACTGAGCGCCCGAGATTTCCGGCGCCGCATTGCCCACCAGAGGGTTCTGCACGATGGTCGCCGAGACTGGCTGGCGCGTCACCAGCAAGATGGAAAGCCCCACGATGGCCACGAGCACTGCCAGAGAGATCGCGAGGACGACGCGCCGCCTCAACTCGCCACCTCGTCACGGTGGCGACGTCGACCAAACGACAGGGCACTACCCACGCCCACCATCAGACCACCGATCCATAGCCACGACAACAACGGCTCGACGGTCACACCGAGCAGCACCGATCCGGCGGGCAGGTTGCTGGTCAATTGCCCACCCGAAGTCGTCCCGTTGCCCCCCACCGCGTCGAAGGTGACGTAGACGTCGCGCAGGAGGTTCGAGTCGATTGCCGGTGTCCCCACCGTCTGGCTCGAACGACCGTTGAACGCGGTGATGGCCGGACGAAGAGAGTTTCCGTCGACGGTGACGATCAACTGCGTCTGGTTCTCGAGTGAGTTCTTCACCGTCGCGAAGCCGGAGAACGTGACGTATTGCCCGTCGATGACCGTGCGCTGATTCTTCGCCAGCGCGACCTCCGAGCGAGTCGTATACGAGGTCGACACTACGATGCCCACGGCCAGCACGACCACTCCGAGGTGCACGATCATGCCCCCGGTGCTGGGTGCGCGCCACGCCGACGCCAGGTCACCGCGGCGCCGCGCCGCAGTGACGACACCCTTCAGGGTGCGTAGTGCCGCGCCGGCGGCGCCGACGGACAAGAACACGGCCACCAGTACCGACCAGTGGCGCACGCCCGCGGCAATGAGAACTACCACACTCCCCAGAGCCACCCACGCCGAGATCCTGACGCGCTGCCAGAGGACTGGCGCGTCCACGGTGCGCCAGCTCACCACCGGGGCGATCGACATCAAGAACAGCAACGCCACCGCCACCGGCGCCGCCACCGCCGCGAAGTACGGCGTGCCGACGGTGACCTGAGTGCCGTTGACCGCTTCGTAGAGCAGCGGGAAGACCGTCCCGAGCAAGACGACGAAGGCGAAGCCCACGAACAAAATATTGTTGGCGATGAAGAGGCCCTCGCGCGACGCCGGGTGGTCGACGCCGATGGGCGAGCGCAGTTCGTCTCCGCGCCAGGCGATCAGGGCCACTCCCGCACCGACGGTCAGGGCGAAGAAGCCAATCAACGCCGGACCCAACGTGCTCGCCGAAAAGGAGTGCACACTCTGCAGTACACCCGAACGGGTGAAGAACGTGCCGAGCACAGTGAAGGCGAAAGTCGCGATCGCCAATGAGAGATTCCAGATGCGAAAGAGTCCGCGGCGGTCCTGGACGATGACCGAGTGGATATACGCCGTGGCCGTCAGCCACGGCAACAGCGCCGCGTTTTCCACGGGATCCCAGCCCCAAAATCCTCCCCAGCCGAGCACCTGATAACTCCACCACGCCCCGAGGACGATTCCGACCGACAGGCTTCCCCAGGCGAGTACCGTCCAGCGGCGCTGCTCCAGCGGCCAGCGGTCGTGCACCCGCCCGGTAATGAGCATCGCGATGGCGAAAGCGAAGGGCACCGAGAACCCGACGAAGCCGGCGTAGAGCAGCGGCGGGTGCACGGCGACGAGCGGGTTGTCCTGCAACAGAGCGTTCGGGCCCGCTCCCTGCAGGACGTGAGCGGGGTTGTGCAAAAAGGGATCCGCCGGTCCCACCATCAACAAGATGAAGAATCCTCCGACCACAAAGAGCACCAACGTCGCCCAGACCACCACGGAGTCGTTCGAATCCTCTCGGTAGTGGCGGATCACGGCCAACGTCAACGCGGTCAATATCAGCGCCCACAGCAAGAGCGAACCCTCCAGGGCCGACCACATGCCCGTAATTGAGTAAATGAGCGGAGTAAACGTGGCGTTGTTCTCGGCCACGTAGGCGAGCGAGAAGTTATGAGTCACCAGGGCGAACTGCATCACTGCGACCGCCGCAATCATGCCACCCAGCGCCAGCGCACCCCAGAGCAGCGCGCGAGATTTACGACCCCGCAGGGTCAACACTTGAGAGACGATGCCGATCACGCACGCGAGGAACGCCACGTCGAGGGCGATTCGCCCCAACCACGTCAGAATCATCGACTCGTTCCGTTCGGCGCCTTCACCCGATTCGGGTGCGCGGCGATGTACGAGGACGAGTGCTTCACCATGATCTGAGTGCCGGCGAAACGAAGCGACGTCGACGAGACGAAGTGCCCCACGACGACGACCGGGATGTTGGCCTGAAAGAGTTGCGGGGGCGAGCCCTGCGCAGTGACGAAGACGTGGTGCGTCCCCGAACCCGTCAACGTAAAGGACGCCCCGGAGTTCGTTCGCGAGATCGTGCCCGGCTCAACCACGCCTTCGAGTCGAATCACCTTCGTGCCCAGCGACGTGCGCTGTCCCAGCGCTTGGTCGACGGTCTCGAAATAGTTGAGTGACGAGAGCAGTCCTTGGCTCAGTAGTACCACCACCACGCCGACCAGCACCACGATGACGCCGATGGAGCGCCACGACGAGCGCGACTTCGACGCCGGAGGCTCGACCGGTGTCAGCGCCGACGCGACCTCGACGTCAGCCACGACGTCCTCGCCACCAGATGGAGAGGGTGTACAAGGCCAGTCCCCCGAATGCGAAAGCGTAGCCCGCGCTGACGTAGCCCATCTAGACTCCTTCGCGCTGTCGCAGCGCCAGCGCCTCGACGACAGTGTCGGCAACTTTGAGGTCGCGCTTGACCTCGAGGCGGTAGCGGTAGCGCAGTAGCCAGAAGAAGAGCAGCGTGAAACCCACGAAGCCGATCAGCATCGTCCAGAGCATCGATCCGTGCACGTTGAGGGTTCCGTTACTGGTCAGCACCGACGCCCCCTGGTGCAGGGTCTTCCACCACTGCACCGAAAAATGAATAATCGGCACGTTGATGGCGGTCAAGATCGCGAACACCGCACCGCGTCGTGCGCGCAGGGTGGGATCGTCGTTCGCGCGCCGCAGTGCCAAATACGCCAGGGCGAAGACTCCGAGGATAGCCGTCGAAGTGAGTCGCGCGTCCCACGCCCACCACACTCCCCAGGTCGGTCGCCCCCAAATCGATCCGGTAATCAACGTCAGCGCGATGAAGACAACACTGACCTCCATCGAACAGTGTGCGATGCGGTCCATCACCTCAGAGCGGGTGCGCTTCCACAAGTACAGGCAACTCGCGATGGACGCGGTGCCGAAGGAGACGTAGAGCGCGACCCAGGCAATGGGAGGGTGAACGTACAGCAGTCGAACCAGGTTGCCCTGCACCGCGTCGGGTGGGGTGATCCACAGTCCCAACCAGAAGGTCAGCCCGAGCAAGAGGAGCGTCACGGGACCCAGTAGTCGTTGCGAGAGCTTGATCATGATTCCTCCAAAACACCGTAAAGCAGAATCCCCACTGCCGTGTACGCCACCAGAGCGACCACGACGATGACCCACCACTCCCACAGTGCTCCCCCGTGCAGGGCGGCGCTAAAGGAGCGCTCCCCGGCAATCAGCAATGGGGCAAATGCCGGAAGGGTCACGACTGGCAACAATGTTGCCGGTCCGTCACCGCCCCGCGTTAATGCTCCGTAAAGCGTACCGGCTACCGCCAAGGTGGTGAGCGTGACCAAGATGCTCGGCACTGCCTGCAGCGTTCCGATCAGGGCAATGTGCAGGAACAACACCGAACCCCCGAGCAGCACGAGGCCCGTGATCCAGAGTTCCAACGTCAGGGCCAGGGCCTTGCCGAGGAACACCCCCGCCGGGTCGAGCCCTAGAGTCGCCACCGACGCCTTGGTGCCGGGCGCGTTCTCAAGGGCCTGGGAACGATTGATCATCAGAAGCGTGACGAACAACGTGACGAGATAGAACAGTCCCGGCCCGGCCGTCGAATTGCCCACCTGGGTGGGGCCCAGCGCGAGACCCGAGAGCAGCAGCGCGATGACGCCAAAGGGAAGAACTTGCCAGAGCAGCACACGGCTGCGTGCCTCGATGCGTAGATCCTTGGTGGCCACCAACCACGCGATGCGCGTCACGACACCCGCACCCGACCGCCCACCATCTGCAGGTTTCGCGGCGCTAGATCGCTGCTGCGCAGGGGATCGTGCGCGCTCACCACCACCGTGGCCCCGCCGGCCAGGACGTCGCCGAGCAGATGGTCGAAGAACTCTCGCCCGGCGTCGTCGAGCGATGCGTAGGGTTCGTCGAGCAACCAGAGTTCCGGGCGTCGCACGAGTAACCAGGCGAGGCCAAGGCGCCGTCGCTGACCCGCGCTGAGTTGCTTGGTGGTGGTGTCAATCCGGTGGGTGAGACCCACGCGTTCCACGGCCGACGCAACGTCGTCGACGGGGCGACCGAGGGCGCGCGCGGCGAAGACGAGGTTCTCGCGCACGCTTAAGTCGGCGTAGAAAGATCCCTCGTGGCCGAGCCACCCGACGCGCCGACGTAACGATCGCAGATCACCATCGAGTAGATCGACGCCGACCACGGATCCCTCACCACTGGTGAGGGAATCGAGTCCGCCCAGGAGTCGCAACAAACTGGTCTTGCCCGCGCCGTTCGCGCCGGTGACCACGTTGAGCGACGCACGTTCAATCTCCAGGTCAACGCCACTTAAGAGAGGGAACCCTCTCGACATAACGACAGCGTTGACGAGACGAACGACCACCTGGTCGCTCCGCAAGGGTTTAGCTCCGCAGAGCGTCGAGGTCCGCGGCGACCATCATCTCAATCAAGCCGTAGAAGTCGACGTCGCACTTCCAACCCAAAACCTCCTGCGCCTTTGACGGGTCGCCCACCAAGAGGTCGACTTCCGCGGGTCGCAGGAACGCCGAGTCGATCGTGACGTGGTTTTCCCAATTGAGTCCGGCGGCGGCGAAGGCGACCTCACAGAGTTCGCGCACCGAGTGGGTCTCGCCGGTGGCGATGACGAAATCATCGGGCTCGTCGCGCTGGAGCATCGCCCACATGGCCTTGACGTAGTCGCCGGCGAAGCCCCAGTCACGCTGCGCGTCGAGGTTACCGAGTCGCAGTTCTTTACTGTGGCCTTCCTTGATGCGCGCCACGCCGTTGGTCACCTTGCGCGTCACGAATTCGAGTCCGCGGCGCGGAGACTCGTGGTTGAACAAGATACCGCTCGACGCGTGCAACTGGTAGCTCTCGCGGTAGTTGACGGTAATCCAGTGGCCGTAGACCTTGGCCACGCCGTAGGGCGAACGCGGGTAAAACTCCGTGGTCTCGCTCTGAGGAATGGCGCGCACCCGACCGAACATCTCTGACGAACTGGCCTGGTAGAAGCGAATCTCGGGGTCCACGATGCGAATCGCGTCGAGCATGCGCGTCACGCCGAGCGCCGTCGTCTCTGAGGTCAGCACCGGCTGACTCCACGAGGTCTGCACGAAGGACTGCGCGGCGAGGTTGTAGACCTCGCGCGGACGGCTCTCGCGCAACACGTTGATCAGCGACACCTCATCCATCAAGTCACCCGACAACAGCGTGATTCGGTCCTGGATCTGGGCAATACGCTCAAAGTTCTCACTCGAGGAACGACGGACCAATCCGAAGACCTCGTACCCCTTATCGAGCAGTAATTCCGCCAAGTAGGAACCATCTTGGCCGGTGATTCCGGTAATCAGCGCACGTGTTGCCATGAATTTCCTCCGGGATGCGACACTCGCCCCGGGGGCGGTGCCAATTAAGCCACCTTACCACCGAGGACAAATTGACCCGAGCGCGTAACGTGGCGCCATGTCGCGTGTGGCCGTCGTTAGTTTTCGCCTCGGTGGCACCGATGGTGTCTCCATCGAAGCCGCGAAGTGGACCTGGGCACTGGGTCAACTGGGGCACCGCGTCACCACGATTGCCGGTTCTGGAGAAGCCGACGTGCTGCTCCCGGGACTCGCCGCCGACACCGACAGCGCTCCAACAGTTGACGAACTCAGCGACGCTCTGGCCCCGTACGATCTGGTCGTCGTCGAGAACCTCGCGTCGCTACCGCTCAACGTCACCGCTCGTGACGTGCTCTACGAGGTGCTCGCAGGGCGCGACACACTCTTTCACCACCACGACCTGCCCTGGCAACGTCCGCACATGGCTCACCTCGAAGGTCCCCGCGACGCACCACATTGGCGACACGTCACCATCAACGAACTCTCGCGCCTCGAGCTCCTCGAACGCGGCATCGAGGCGACGACGATCTACAACACCTTCGACTGCTCGCCACCGCTAGGGCGACGTGACGTGGCGAGAAGCGCGCTGGACGTTGGTGAGGAGCGACTCGTCGTCATGCCGACGCGGGCAATCCCGAGGAAGAACGTCCCGGGTGCGCTCGAACTCTGTGAGCAACTCCGTGCGACACTGTGGATTCTCGGTCCCACCGAAGACGGGTACGGCGACGAGTTCGACTCGATACTCGCGTCGTCACCGGTGAGGGTGCGGCGCATGATGCCCAAGGGAGTGACAATGGCCGACGCCTACGCCGGTGCCGACCTCGTAGTCATGCCCTCAACCTGGGAGGGATTCGGTAATCCCGTCCTCGAATCGGCGACGCACCGCCGGCCACTGGCGCTGACTGCGTACCCGGTATCGCGCGAGATCACTTCGTTCGGTTTCACGTTCTTCGACATCCACGACGTCGCGAGAATCGATGGTTTCCTGCGATCTCCTGACGAGAGCCTGTATGAGTCGAACCTCGAGGTGGCGCGCGAACACTTCAATCTCGCGCGACTTCCCACGATTCTTGACGAGGTGCTCACTCGGTTCTGTTCTGCTGGCGACGATTAGATTTACTCCAATGGTGCTACGTGACGATCGTCCAGTGAATCTCGAGCGGCGCGAACAACTGCTCGAGATTGCCAAAGCAGTCTTCGCCGAGCGGGGCTACCAGGCCACCACCATGGACGACATTGCCAAGGCGGCCGGCTTCACCAAGCCAATCCTGTACCAGTACTTCGAGTCCAAGGGGACCTTGTACCAGGAGATCGTCTCGCACACCGGTGCGGTCCTCGTTGAGAATCTCATGAGGGCGGTCACGTCGGTCACCACGCCGCGTTCCAAGATCGAGAGCGCCTTTCGGGTCTACTTCGAAATGGTCGTGAACGACACCGACGCATTCCGACTCCTCTTCATCCATTCGCACGAGGGTGAGACGGCTATCGAACTGCGAAAGATCGAAGTGAGCCTCGTTGGTTTCCTCGTTCCCTACATCGATGTGTCCATTGGTCACGATCATCGTCGCCAACTCGCAGCGGGCATCGTCGGCATCGCCGAAGGCGCGGCCATAGTGTGGCTACTTCAGCAAGAGGCCAAGGGGTGGCCCACACCTTCGCCCGACGAGGCCAAGCGACTAGCCACCCACAGCGCCACCTTGGCTTGGGGTGGTCTGCGCGCGGTCCACAAGGACTAGATCATCATTCTCCGATGGCTCAGACCATCGTGACGAGTCCTGACGAAATGTGAAGCCGCTCTGCAATCACTTTAAGATCAAGTGGCCCGCCCGCAATGTCAATGACCAGCACGATCGCCCCTTCATCACCGAGTTGTGGCTCGACGACGTTGATCCACAGGAACGCACACGTCAAGTACCAAGCAATTCGCTTGTTCCCGTCGACTACCGCATGTTTCTTCGCCAGAGAATGAAGGAGTGCTGCGCCCTTGAGATCGGTGATGCGATACGCATCGTTGCCAAAGGCGCTCGAGCGCGGCCGAGCGAGCGAGCAGTCCAAGAGGCCAATGTCGCAGACTGGACCTAGGCGACGTCGATCAATCAATCAGAGCGCATCACGAAGCGACCGGTACTCGACGTCGCTCAAGTGGGAGCGAGTCAATTGATGACGTGACCCAACCCGACGATATTCTGCGACGCATGGCTGGTCATCAGCGCGAGACCGTCGCGCTGTTGCGTCCGCTTCGCAGTTGGGCCGAATACCAACTTCAAGGTTGGAAGCCTCTTGGGTACTACGCGCGCTCGAAGGCGGCGGCCGGAGGACACGCCCCCAGCGAGTTGACGGCCCGCAGATTGTCCAACGTCGCCGCCTGCAGCCGTCGAAGCGCACGACCGCTCAGACGTTCGCACACCCAGTCCCAGTGAAGGGCGACCGCGTCTCCGACGGCGAGGTGATCGACGAATCCGACGCCCTCGACACCACGACGAACAACCTCCACGCGTTCGTCACCGAGCAGTAGTTGGCTTCCGACGAGTTCGAGCCCGCGACTCGCGACCGTGACGAGGTCACCGCTCAGCGCCACGACCTCGCCCCAGCGAATACGACACTGGTCGAGCACGTCAAGGGGAACGCTCGAATGCCCGGCGCGCAGCAGACCGAGCCAGGGGTAGACGGCGAAGACATGAAAGTTGTGCTGCGCCACGCCGCCATTCCAGGCCGCCGCGATCAGCGGAGGAAAGCGCGTCCCCGCGCGGCGAGAGAAGCGCTCGTCGAGTGACGCGGCGAGTATCGAGGGCGGGACCCGGCGTGTCAATTCGTTCCCAATCCAGTACGCCTCGACGACGCGACGATCGAGCGGATCGGCGACGTCGTTGCAGCCGGCAATCAGTTCGAGGTAGGGCCACGCCCCCTCGAACTGGCGCGCGAGGTGCGCGAGCAGCGAATCCTGGCCGCCTTCGACGGCGGCCTCGAGCAGTGCGGCCGGCTCCCCCGGGCCGCAGTAACCAAGTTCGTTGGGGGGATAGGCGTAACGCGCGAAGAGTTCCGCGCCTGAGACGCACGTGCGGTCACCGACACCGGGCACGTTCACGCGCGTAACGCTCGCTCGGACCACGAAGCACGACCACGCGCCTCGACGAGCACCAGAGTCGCGCCCGCGCCGATCAGCGCGAGTCCGATCGCGTCCCTACTCACGCTCGTCGTGCCGACCACGAGTTGGAGCAGCCAGGTGACCAGAGCACTCGAGGCGAGTACCGACGTCACGTCAATAGCTCGCGCCCGTGCGAGGGCGCTCATCCAGGTCGCCACGTACGCGCTTAACAGCAGTCCAGTCCACAGCGCCCAGTGCCATTGGTCGGTGTTCATCGCGCCGAGCTGGTCGAGCGATCCGCTTGCGGCGAGATAGACGATCAGCGTGAGTGCGCCCAGCCCCATGCGCACCAAGGCGAGCGTCGCCGGAGAACGAGTTCTCAAGAGTCGTCGCGCGACGACCACCTCGAGCGCCCAGAACACGCTCGAGGCGAGCACGTCGACTTCACCGCGGTTGGCCGCCAACTGTCCGACACCGCCGCTGACCACGACCTCGCCGCTAAAGAGAAGGACGATTGCAGCGAGGTTCCACCAGCGAAGACGCTCGCGCAGAGAGAACATCGCGAGCACCCCCACCCAGAGCACGAGGGTGTCGCGCCAGAACGCCGCCGGCGTCGGCTCGCTCTGAGCGAGGCCGTCGAAGAACAGCACGAAGGCGAGTCCTCCGCCGATGACCCCGACGTAGGCGAGAGCGAGCCACTCGACCCATCGCCGCGTCGCCGGCACCTCGCGCGCCTCGGGCACGGTCGTGACGAAATTCGCCGCGGCCGATCCGAATCGGCGCGTGCGAACGGTCCAACCGATCAGTGCCACGAACGAGAGCACCGCCGCCGCGACGAGGTTTTTCGCGGTGGTGTAGACGGCAGGCGTGGCTCCGGCGCGCACGCCGTAACTATTGACGAACACCGAGACCCCACTCACCAGTGCGGTGGCTCCGGCGAGGGCAGCGCCCGGTACGCGTCGACGTCGCGCCGTGCGTGCATTTATGGCCCTCACGAGCGGTCCCCCTTCACTGACGACGTCTTCGCGAGTCGAATCTCCTCCACGACACGAGCCGCCTCGATGGCGTCCACGCGGTCGATCACGTAGCCACTGTGCACGCTCACCCAATCACCTGCGCAGAGTTCTACACCGTCGTAGGCGAGCAGCGACGCTCGCGAGTTAACGCGGTTGACGTCTTCAACTTCCACCCAGGCGAGTCCGTCACGACGCAGCACTTCATAGAACCGACTCACGCACATAGTTGCTCACTTTCAATCAACGCGGTCACCGCCAGGAGTGCCTCGGGCACTGCCGCCCTCACCGCCGCACTCATGGCGGAGCCCAACTCGAAGGCCTCGCCCTCGACCGTCACGACCACCAGACGTCGTGGAGACCGGCCGACCGCGCGCGCGAGGCGAAGCACCCCGACAAGACCAATACCGTGGGTGCTCGTGACGGCGGGTTCGGCCCGACCGTCGTCGTCCGAGTTCGCCACGTCGACGTCCAGCACCCGCACGGTGCCGATCGGAGCCCCCGAGCGCACGGCGTCGATCACGATCGCGAGATCTGCTCCGTCGAAACGACCCAGCAGGTCAAGTGGCTCCTCCAGTGGTCCCACGTCACGCACGCCGCAATTCGCGCCCGCGAGTAATTCGACGACGAGCGGGCCCACGGCGTCGTCGCCACGGTACGAATTGCCGAGACCCGCCACGACGACGTCGAGAGGACTCACGAGTGCTCGACCTTCAGGTCGAGGAAGTGCGCGGCGCACGAGATGCACGGGTCGTGGTTGCGCACCGCCTGCTCGCAGCGCCACCGCAAGTCGTCGTCGTTGAGATCGAGACCACCCTCGACGACTCGGCGCAGATCCTCTTCGATAGTGAGCTGGTTCTGGGAAGTGGGCGGCATGATCCGCGCACGCACGATGTTGCCGTCAGCGTCAATTTCATACTGGTGCAGGAGCAGCCCTCTCGGTGCCTCGGTAACCCCAGTACCGACTCCGGCCCGGGCGACAACCACGTCGGCCGCGGGGACGGGCGGCTCGTACTGGGCGACGAGACGCAGGGCCTCGTCACAGGCGAACACCATCTCGAGCGCACGAACGACGATGCTCTGAAAGGGATTCACGCACGTCTCGCCGAGTCCGGCCGCGCGAGCCGCGTTTCGTACGACTTCGGGAAAGAGAGGCGCGTTCAGTGCGTAGCGCGCGAGTGGGCCGGTGAGGTAGCTCCGACCGTCGAGGCGAGCGTGCAGTGCGGTCGAGCGCGCCACGTGCTCTTCGACCGAGAGTTCGGCGAAGCGCTGTGGCGCGACGTCCAGTCCGTCCGAGGATCCCGGACGTCCTCCGTCGATCGCGTACCGTCCATCTTGACGCAGCGCGACGAATCGGTAGGAGGAGGTGACGTCAGGAAAGTCGAACCCGGCGACCCAGTTCACGGTCGCGAGGGCTGCGTCGAGCGCGCGCTCGAGCGGATGGGCGAGCGCGGCGATCGCCGCGGGCTCGGGCGCGCTGTAGAAGCCGCCCACGCGAACGTTGACCGGATGCACCGCCCTACCGCCGACGGTCTCCATGACGAGGTTGCCCGTCCGCTTGAGCGCGAGACCTCGTTCGATCACGTTCGGCTCGCGTTCGGCCAGCTCAACCGCGTCCTGGCACTTGAGAAAGTCCGGGGCGTGGAGCAAGTAGACGTGCAGCGCGTGGCTCTGGATCCACTCGCCGCAGTAGAGCAGCCGGCGCAGGAGTTGCACCCGGTCATCGACGACGATCCCCGCGGCGTCTTCCATTGCCGCGCACGCGGTCAGTTGATAGGCGACGGGACAGATGCCACATATCCGCGCCGTAATGTCCGGGGCTTCGCTGAAGTGCCGCCCGACCAGCATGGCTTCGAAGTAGCGCGGCGGCTCGAAGATGTCGAGCGACACTTCACTCACGGTGCCGTCGTGCACGACGACGCGCAGCGACCCCTCCCCTTCGACGCGCGCGACTCCCTCGGCGCTCACCGTCCGGTTGCGATTCGTACCGTGCGTCACGACCGCTCCTTTCGCATGAGTGGCTGGGCGACGAGCGTCACCTTCGTGGCGACGAGATTCGTCGCCACCTCGCGAAAGGCGGGTGCAGCCGCGTTAAAGGTCTGCAGCAATCGAGCCAGCGTGACGTCGGCGTGTCCGTGCGAACGTAGCCACTGCATCAGTGAACCCACGTTCGCGCCCTCACTCGGGCCAAAACAGCCAAAACAGCCCCTGCCGACCGACGGGCAGAGCGCGTTACACCCCGCGCGGGTCACCGGCCCGAGGCAGGCGCTCTCGCCGGAAACGGCGAGACAGACCGTGCCACGTGCCTTGCATTCCTGACACACCGAGTGAGTGGCAACGATGGGCCGACGGTGAGAGAGGAGGGCGAGGATTACCTCGAGCAACTGGAACCGATCGATGGGGCACCCTCTCAATTCGTAGTCAACGACGACGTGGGCCGACACGGGCGTCGAAGTGTCGAGTGCGCGCAGGTACTCGGGATGCGCGTAGACCATCGCGGGGTAGGTTCCCGGCTCTACGAAGTTGCGCAAGGCCTGGACGCCGCCCGTCGCCGCGCACGCCCCGATCGTTATGAGATAGCGCGACTGCTCACGGACCTCGAGGATGCGGGCAACGTCGGCCTCGGTGGTGATCGAACCTTCGACCAGTGAGACGTCGTAGGGCCCCTCGACGTGGGCGCGCGTCATCTCGGTAAAATGCGCGATTTGCACGGCGCGCGTGATCGCGAGCAACTCCGGCTCGAGGTCGAGCAAGCTCAGTTGGCAGCCGTCACAGGAGGCGAACTTCCACACGGCGAGCGTCGGACGCGCGACGGGGGTGTCGGCACTCATCGCTCACGCTCGTTCATGAGCGCGCTCGCCTCAAGGTAGTTCACAACGGGACCATCACGACACAACAGCAAGGGACCGAGTTGACAGTGCCCACACCAGCCGAGCCCGCATTGCATGTTTCGTTCGAGCGACACCCAGATCGACGCGAGATCGACGCCAAGCTCGTTCAGCGCGCGCGCCGTGAATCGCATCATTATTTCGGGTCCGCATATGAGCACGCGGCAGTGGCGAGCGTCAAAGCCCGCGTTCGCGAGAAGTGTCGTCACCAGCCCGACGCGACCGCTCCACCCGGGTGCCGGACGATCGACGGTGATGAGGACCACCACGCCCGCTTTCTCCCACTCCGCCAGGTCGTCCAAAAAGACCATCTGGTCGGGCTCACGCGCGCCCACTAGCACGAATACTCGCCCCGCGCCTTCGCGTTGAGCCGCCGCCAACTCCTCGACCGCCCCTCGTAGCGGCGCGAGTCCGATACCACCGGCGACGACAACTGTGTCGTGCGGAGTCGCGTTTCCCGTGACGCCCCAGTCGGTGCCAAAGGGCCCGCGCACTCCGATGACATCGCCGACGTCGCACGAACACAGGGCGTGCGTCACCGCGCCGACGTCACGCACCGTGTGGCGCAGCGGACCGGGATCACTCGGTGAACCGCTGACCGAGACGGCGACCTCGCCCACCCCAAGGGCGCTCAACATGTTGAACTGGCCCGATCGAAACGAGAGCCGCTCGCCGTCAAGCGATTCGAGCCAGAGAGTGACGACATCGGCCGTCTCGCGCCCTCGAGCTACGACGCGATACAACGCCGGGGTCAACGCGGAGCGTGGAACGCTGAACTCAGTCGCACTAGCCACGTGGCTCCCCGTAGAGGTCGAGCAGCCGTACTCGGGTTGCCTGAAGTCGTTCGAGGAGCTCTTGCGTCACTCGTGACAAGAGGGCGAAGCCGAGCGTCGTGTCCTCGAGAGACTTCGCGCGCAGACACGCGCCGTCGATGGCGAGAGCGCCCACCGGTTGGATTGCGCGCGCGTCAAAAGTCCAGCGATACGGGGGCACGAGCCAACTCCATCCCACCGCGTCCCCCGGTCCCACGGTCTCGATCACGATCGGGCCGCGCCCCGCCTGGTGCACCTCGATCGAAACGTGACCTCGACGCAAGAGGTAGAACATGTCAGCGCTCGCCCCTTCCACGCAGAGCATCGTGTCCGTGTCTAGTGAGACGTTGTGGGCGCACCCCGCCACCAACGCCAGGTGCTCGTCATTGAGTCCGGCCGCGAAAGGGTGAGCGGCAACGAGTTCGTCTATCGATCTCACAAGTGACTCCGTACGCTCGGCCGCGTCACCGAGGTCACGCCGTCGAAGCGAACGATTGCCGCTGCCTCTTCGGTGAGGTCGATGCCGACGGGACACCAGGCGACGCATCGGCCACAGCCCACGCAGCCGGTCGTGTCGAACTGGTCCCACCACGACGAGAGCTTGTGAGTCATCCACTGGCGATAGCGCGACTGTGTCGTCGGACGTACCGCGCCGCCGTGCAGATATGAGTGGTCGACACTGAAGCACGACGACCACGTGCGTTGGCGAACCACGTCTCCGTCGAGATCGGTCGCGTCGCGTACATCGCTGCAAAAGCACGTCGGACAAACCAGCGTGCAATTACCGCACGAGAGGCAGCGCTCGGCCACCTCGGCCCAACGCGGGTGTTCCAGATTTCTCGCGAGCACCCCGGCGAGACCGTCGACGTCCAGGTGACGAACCATTCGACGCCGAGCGCCCTCGAGCACAGCGTCGCGTGCGGAGAAGTCGACGGCCGAGGCGAGCACGAACGCCACGCCCTCGAGCGCGGCGAGTGCGCGGACAGAACCGACGCGCGCCAAGAACCGATGGCCGTCGTCATCGTCCAACTCCGTGAGCGCCAAATCGAAACCGACCTCGATGTTCGGACCCGAGCTCATGGAGTCACAAAAACAGGTCGCCGCGGGACTCGAGCACTCCACGACCGCGACAAAGGCGTTCTCGCGACGCTCGACGTAGCGCGTGTCGCGATGCGCCCCATCGATGAAGACGCGATCAAGTACCCCGAGGGCGGCTGCCTCACAAGGTCGCGCTCCCACTACCGCGAGCGGGCGTGGCTCGTCGGGGATCTCGACCAGCTCCACGTGGCCGTCGCCGACTCGTGCGCGCCACAACTCGTCGTGAGGGGGAAAGAACTCAGGCTTCCAACCGCTCGGACCGACGGCCCAGTCAAAGAGGTGATCGTCATCGCCGTGCGCGATTCGGTACTCGCCAGGACCCTGTTCGTCGTGAACGCCCTTCGGAAGGTCCCCAACGCCACTCAGCGCGCCGGACACGATCGCCCCCGCCCGAACGACGGGTCCCTTCACCTCGTAACCGAGCTCGGACAACCTCGTGATCAACGTCGCGAGATCGTCCACGCGCAACACGACCGAGGCACCGACACTCATTGTCGCGACGTCCTCGCGTCGTCGTTGCTCGTTCGCATCGTGGCTATCCAACACGACTGCAGTCTCGCGCAGCGTGCGAACCTTCAGCCAGGGAAGAAGGTCCCGTTTCGACTCCTTGAGCACCTCTCTTGTCGTGCGCTTCGCGGGGCTTGACGCCCTGGAGGGTCAACCTCATGGGTGCAGGGTTCGAAACATCGGACCCGGGCCGAGGTGACGAGGGGCGAGATGCGCCTTGCAGTCAATGACGAGCGCGCCGGCCGGCGTGACGATGGACGGATTCGAGTCGAGTTCGACGAGCTCGGGTACTTCTTCGGTAACACGGGCCACCTGCTCGACCAGGGCCGCCAGCGTCCGTCGGTCGTGACACTGCAGAGTCCGACCATAACGACCGACCCGTAGACGGGATCGCGCGTGGCGATCGCGCTCGCCGAGCGTACTGGCTAGCAGACTCGTCTCGCCGTGGCGCAGAGATCGCGTGGTGGTCGAGATTCGCAAACGGAGCCAGCGCGAAGAGCAGATCGGCGTCGGGTCATCTACTGCGAGGTCGCGCGACGACAAGGCCGCGTGCCCTATCGATCGTGGGCGACGAACTTCGGAACCGCCTCGAGTCGAGCGGCGAGCTCCTTGAGGCGCAGGAGGCCGATTTGTGTCCCGAACTGGCGCGCTACGTGGGCGGCGTTCAACGCCGCCCAGCGAAGTGCCTCTCGCAAGGGCACGCCTTGAATCATGGCCGCGACGATCGTCGCGGCGAACGCGTCTCCCACCCCCGTCACGTCCAGCGGAGGCTCCGGTTCAGAGAACTCCTCGACGAAAAGGTGCTGGACTTGGTCGTCGGCGACGGCCCCGCCAGTTTTGTTGAACACCACTACGCTTCGGGGTCCGAGTTTCCTAAGGGCCTCGATTGTCTGGCCGACCTCGGCACCCAGCGTGCCCGCGATTTCCTCAGCGGCAGCGCGACTACAGAGCAGTACCTCGGCCCTCTCGTACAGGCGAGCGAGTCGTTTCGTGCCCGCTTCGACCTGGAAAGTGCCCGGCTGAAAGGCCAGCCGCACGCCTGGGTGATTGTCCAACCAGTCGGCCAGTTCGTCTTGATAGGTCAATGCGTCAGGACCCAGTGAGTTGACGTACAGCCACGCGGGAACCTCGTGGTCCCTCAGTCCCTTCCAGTGGTAGTTGAACTCAGCATGACGCACGAGAATAGTTCGCTCGCTACCGAAGGAGAGTATGAAGTTTCGTACCGTGTGACTCGGTGAGTCGACCTGCACGAGGTCGGTCCTGACGCCGTCCCCACGCATCGCGCTCAAGATGTCGAGCCCGATTTGATCGTGGGCCAGGTAACTCGCAAGACCTACACGGAGCCCGAGACGCGACATCGCCACGGCAGCGTTGGCGGCGCTCCCTCCCGCGCTCGTGGGAGAGTCTTCTCCGACGACGATTTTGGTGCCGAGGGGAATCTCGAGCCAGCGCCCCTCGTCGTCGACGCGCACTCGTGCGGGACCGTCGGGGAGGTGGACGAACTCATCGGTCACGACGTCGCCCAAGCTGACCACGTCGAAGTTCTGGGCTCCGGTTACGAACCCCAAGGTGAACCTCCGATCCGCCTCGGCTCCGCGCGCCAAGGATCAACGAAGACGTTGATGGTGTGGCGGCGCGACAGGACGATCACGAGGCGTGAGATCGTTTCGACTTCGCGCTCAAGGAGCCAGGTCAACGTCGACACGGATGAACGCAGCCGAAAGTTATCGATCACCTCATAGCCGCCGGTCCCCGTCGCCCGCAGCGGGGCGTTGAGGGAGACGAAACTTCCTCAGCTCCAATGGACGCAGATGGTTCGAGCTTCATGTCGTCAGCTTCCCTGAGCGCCGTCGGACGAGCGGGCCCACTCCTTCTCCAACTCGAGAACCTGCCTCGTAGTCTTCAGCACCGTGTCGGGGTTGAGGCTCATCGAGTCAATTCCGAGTTCAACGAGGAACGCAGCCATGTCCGGGTAGTCCGAAGGTGCCTGACCGCACAGCCCGGAGTGAATCTTGTTTCGCCGGCAACCCTCAACGGCGAGCCTGATCATCGCCTTCACGCCGTCATCGCGTTCGTCATAATCGAAGGCAACGATCTCGCTGTCGCGATCGACGCCCAAGGTAAGTTGCGTGAGGTCGTTCGAGCCGATCGAGAATCCGTCGAAGTAGGTCGAGAACTGGTCGATCAAGATGACGTTGTTAGGGATCTCGCACATTGCGTAAACCTCGAGGCCGTTCTCGCCGCGTCGAAGCCCGAACTCCGCCATCCGCGCCAGGACCCGTTCAGCCTCGCCAACTCGACGAACGAAGGGCAACATGAGCACCACGTTGGTGAGCCCCATCTGCTCGCGGACCCGCTTCATGGCGTTGCATTCGAGAGCGAAACCCTCTTCGTACGCCGGGTGCGCGTAGCGCGAAGCCCCACGAAATCCGATCATCGGGTTGCTCTCCATGGGCTCGAAATCGGCCCCGCCCAGCAAACTGGCGTACTCGTTCGTCTTAAAGTCTGACATTCGTACCACGACTGGCTTTGGCCAGAACGCGGCGGCGATCGTACCGATGCCTTCGGAGAGTCGCTCCACGAAGAACGCCTCGCCACTCGGGTAGTTCTGAATGAGTCGGGCGATCGCCGCACGCGCTTGGGAGTCGCTCACCTTCTCTGGATGGATCAACGCGAGCGGGTGAGCACGTATCGACTCGCTGATGATGAACTCCATGCGCGCGAGACCCACGCCGTCGTTCGGCAAGAATGAGGTCTTGAACGCGAGATCGGGATTGCCGAGATTGATCATAATCTTCGTCTTGGGACGCGCGAGATCACCGACATCGCTGCGCTCGACGTGAAAGCCCACCGCACCGCGATACACGCGCCCCGAGTCGCCCTCGGCGCAGGAGACGGTG
The DNA here is from genome assembly GCA_003168075.1 of Acidimicrobiaceae bacterium. Lineage (GTDB taxonomy): Bacteria > Actinomycetota > Acidimicrobiia > Acidimicrobiales > RAAP-2 > RAAP-2. Next base: position 10,148 of record PMTL01000227.1, on the reverse strand, counting down.
ACCGGGGTGCCGCTGGGCACCGTGGTCGTCGCGTTGCCCGTGCCCACGACGGCGGGAACGCCGAGTTCGCGGGCGATGATCGCCGCGTGACACGTTCGTCCACCGCGGTTGGTGACGATGGCCGAAGCGGTCTTCATCACGGGTTCCCAGTCAGGGGTCGTCAAGTCGGCGACGAGCACCTCACCAGGTTGGAACTCGGCGAGGTGCGCCACGCTGTCGATGATCCGCGCGGTACCTGAAGCGATCTTTTCGCCCACCGAGCGACCCTCCACCATGACTTCGCCGCCACCCTCGAGGACGTAGTTCTCGAAGACGTTCGCTTCGCGCTGTGAAGCCACCGTCTCGGGCCGGGCCTGGACGATGTAGATCTTCCCATCGAGGCCGTCCTTCGCCCATTCCATGTCCATCGGCTTCTGATAGTGCGCTTCGATTACGACCGCGTTGTCGGCTAACTCAAGGACGTCGTCGTCAGTGAGGCAGAATCGCTCCCTGTCAGACTTCGGCGTCGGAACGTTGCGTGTCGTCGCTGTCGCCTCGCCTTCGAGGAAGATCATCTTCACGGCCTTGTCGCCAAGAAGGCGGCGAAGGACCGTTCGGTGACCTTGCGCCAGCGTCGGCTTGTGAACGTAGAACTCGTCAGGGTCGACCGCCCCTTGGACGACGTTCTCACCGAGACCGTAGGCGCCGGTGACGAACACGACGTCGCGGAACCCGGACTCCGTGTCAAGTGAGAACATGACTCCCGATGAGGCGAGGTCGGAGCGAACCATCTTCATCACGCCGATTGAGAGCGCGACCTCGTAGTGGTCGAATCCCTGGTCCACGCGATAGTGGATGGAGCGGTCCGTGAAGAGACTGGCGAAACAGCGCCGACAGGCGTCGAGCAAACTTTCCTCGCCGTGCACGTTCAAGAAGGTCTCTTGCTGGCCCGCGAAGCTCGCCGTGGGTAGGTCCTCAGCCGTGGCCGACGAGCGCACCGCGAGACGGACATCGTCGCCGTACTCCTGTTGAAGGCGACGGTAGCCCGCGACGATCTCGGCGGCGAGGTCGTCCGGAAGACCCGCTCCGTACACGATTTCGCGGGCGCGCTTTGCGCGACGGGCGAGGTCCGTGACGTCACTCGGATCAAGGTCGTCGAGAACTTCGTGCAGGAACTTCACCGCTCCGGTCTGTTCGAGGGCGTAGCGATACGCGTCCGCAGTAGTAGCAAAACCGTTGGGCACGCGCACGCCCTGGTCGGACAACTTCTGGTACATTTCGCCGAGGGAAGCGTTCTTGCCGCCGACCAAGGGAACATCCTCGATGCCGAACTCATCGAAAAACTTTACGTAACGGGGACTGTTCATGGTGTATTCCTCCTTGGCAAATCTCGATCATTTCGCTCGACCGTGAGGAAGCGAGTTGGTCGCTTCAATTTCGATGAGACGGTTGTATTTCGCGACCCGTTCCCCGCGCGAATGGCCTCTGCGAAATTGGATGCGCCCAGTGGCGCAATCGTGAACTCCTGGAAATCAAGCGCGTCGGGTGCGTGGGTGCCTCCGTTGAAGATGTTGAATTGAGGCACGGGCAGTCTTGGTTCGACACCAACAGGAGTCAGGCTGTGCCAGAGGGATCGACCTTTCGCGAGGGCCAATGCTTGAGCGGCGGCCATCGACATGCCGATGATGGCGTTCGCGCCGAGTCGCTCCTTGTTCGCGGTTCCGTCGAGCTTCACGAGCGCTTCGTCGAGATCGACGAGCAACTCGAACTTCCTCCCGCGCAGGTCGTCAGCAACCTCACCGGTTATGTGATCGACGACGCGCTGGACGCCTCGACCCGCATAACGCCGAGGATCGGCGTCGCGAACTTCGGTCGCTTCCTTTGATCCCGTAGATGCCCCTGAGGGGACGCTCGACCTTCCGACTGCTCCGCCGGCGATTTCGAGGACCACCGCAACGGTGGGCTGTGCTCGCGAGTCCAGTATCTCGTACGCCGAGAGAACTCTCACTTCGATCACGCCCACCACCTCTCGTAGCGCGACCTCGATGATCGGATCGCACCTCCTACGTTTTTAGTTTTCTCTAACGCGACGCGCTCCGACTAGAGACAAAGGTCCTAGGAAAACCCAGGCGTTACTCCCCCTCGCCCAGCGACTCAGGCGCCCGGCCACCGATTCTTCGTTGCGCACGCGACGTCACACGGGAGTATCCGTCTGGGTGGGAGGGTTCGCACCATCAGCGCCGCGGGAACAGCGACGGCGATCGATGCTCCCGATGTTGTCCAGCCCCATAAGTCGCCGCCTACAGGCTAAGGACTCGCCCCTGCGAGCAACCTGACGTCGTACGCGCTGCGATCAGGGTTCTCACAGCTGACCCGACGTTGGATCTGAGGAGGGGGTCTCCGCGCGACTCGCACTGATCAGGTCGTTGATGACCTCTTGGTCCGAGGTCTGCTCGAAGTGCTCGTACCACTGTCCAACCGAGAACGGTCGTGCCGTGCGGACCAGTGACACGACCTCATAGGCGGCCCTCTCAATTCGATCCATCGCGCCAGCACTCGAGATTGGAGTGGCCACGATGACGCGTGTCGCTCCTCGTGCTCGGGCGACGTCGCACGCCGCGAGGGCTGTGGCGCCGGTCGCGAGTCCGTCATCGACGATGACGACGTTCTTGTCTTTGAGGGCGATGGGGCGCACAGCCTGACGATAAGCGCGAACTCGCCGGTCGAGTTCTATGCGCTCCTCTGCCACGACGCGAACGAACTCCGCGTCCGAGATACCCAAGCGTCTCACGGTGTCGTTTTCCACCACCACCGCTCCGTCCTCGCCGATCGCCCCCATCGCTAACTCGCGCTGCGACGGAACACCGACTTTTCGTACGACGAGCACGTCCAGCGGGCAATGAAGAATGCGAGCGACTTCGTAGGCAACGGGAACGCCTCCTCGCGGCAGACCCACCACTACCACTCTCTCGTTGTCGAGCACCTTCAACAGTCGGGTGCCCAACCGACGCCCGGCGTCTCTTCGGTCGAGGTACGGTCTCACACTGAAAGGTCTACTCATTGTGCGCTGATCATAAAAGGGGCGATCGTCATTTTTCGGAGTCGACTGAAACTACTTCTTCTCGCCGAGCGAGGGTCTGAAGGAGGAAGTGGAAGCCCATGAGAGGATCCTTAGGGATGGCCAGACAGGTCTGTCGCAAAGGAACCACTTTAGTTTTGCTTACGGCGAAAGATAGACCCACCAATCGACCCACAAACGCGATTCGTGGGTCCATTAACACCGGCCGTCGAAGGTGCCAAAGACGATCACCGTGAGCGGTCGTGCGGCGCAAAGGCCTGTTAACTGACAGTTTGGGACTACCTGATGTGCACGCCCGAAATCGCTCGCGAGATAATAAGGCGCTGGATCTCGCTGGTACCTTCGAAGATGGTGTAAATCTTCGAGTCGCGATGCCAGCGCTCGACCGGGTAGTCACGCACGTAGCCGTAACCGCCAAGAATCTGGATCGCCTCTTCGGTCACGTGCACCGCGGTCTCACTGGCGTAGAGCTTCGACTGTGAACCCTCGCCGTTGAGGAACGGCTGGTGATTAGCCGCCATCCACGCGGCGCGCCACACGAGCATCCGCGACGCGTCGATACGCGTCTTCATATCGGCGAGTTTGAACGCAATCGCCTGATTCTCGATAATGGCCTTGCCGAACTGGCGGCGCTCCTTGGCGTAGTCGAGGGCGTACTCGTAGGCCGCACGCGCGATACCCACCGCCTGGGACCCCACGTACGGGCGAGTGGCCTCGAACGTCGCCATCGCCGCCTGACCCGACGTCTTCACGCCTTCGCGGGCGCGAGCCAACTTCTCGTCCAGCTTCTCCTTGCCCCCGAGCAGACAACTGCCCGGGACCCGGCACTCCTCGAGGACGACTTCGGCGGTGTGACTAGCGCGAATTCCCATCTTCTTGAACTTCTGGCCCATGCGAATTCCTGGCGTCCCCTCGGGAATGACGAAGGACGCCTGGCCACGACTACCGAGCTCCGGGTCGACTGAAGCAACGATGACGTGCACGCTGGCGATACCGCCGTTGGTCATCCAGGTCTTCGTACCGTTCAGCACCCATTCGTCCTTGGCCTCGTCGTAGACCGCGCGGGTACGCAGGGACGAGACGTCACTGCCCGCGTCGGGCTCACTCACGCCAAAGGCGGAGACTTTCACGTCGTCGGGTGTGCCGAAGCAGGCCGGGATCCACTCCGCCTGCTGGGCCGGTGTGCCGTTCGCCATGATGGCGGCGATGGCGAGCGTCGAGCCCATGATCGACATGCAGAGTCCTGCGTCGCCCCAGGACAGTTCCTCGAGCGCGAGCACCATGGTGATCCCCGACGGGTCGGCGATGGCGTTGGCGAAGAAGTCCAGCGAATAGATGCCGACCCGGGCGGCTTCTTCAATGACCGGCCACGGGGTCTCTTCTCGTTCGTCCCACTCCTGAGCTACCGGACGCATGACGTTGACGGCGAAACCGTGGACCCAGTCGCGAACGGTGATCTGGTCTTCATTGAGCGCCAGAGAGAATTCCGCCATCCACACCCCAACATATCGTCACGAGTTACTCGTGAGTAACTACGTCCACCCTATTGCATAGTGGCCACTTCTGGCCAAAAGAAACAACCGCCGCCCGGGGGCGGCGGTTGCCTCGTTCAGAATGAATGGTTAGTTCAGGACGACGCGCTTTGCGAGTGGGCCACGATCGCCCGGCTCGACATCAAACTCGACAGTCTGACCCTCGACGAGCGTCTTGCGACCCTCACCTTGAATCTCCGAGTAGTGAACAAAGACGTCGGGCTGGCCATCAACAGCGATGAAACCCCAGCCCTTCTCGTCGTTGAACCACTTAACGGTTCCTACAGCCACTGTGGGCCTCCTTGTTTCTTTGGAATCGGCGTCAACCAATTCCGGAGGGAACCACAACGGCAACCTCACGCCATACGCTACTTGTTCTCCGGCTCACCAACAAATAATTCTTAGCCCCGGCGGATGCGCGTTCCCCCCGCGGAGTCCTCCACGATCCAACCCCGCGACACCAATTCATCACGCAATCGATCAGCTTCGGCCCAATTTTGCGCGCTGCGCGCGTCGTCACGTGCGCTCACGAGTGCCTGGTCGTCACGAGTTGGCTCGTGTACCGCCGAGTGCACCGCCAGGCCCAAGGCGCCGAACACCACCGCCACCGCGAGGGCCAGCTGCGCGGCCTCCACCGGTTCTCCCTCATCAGCCAGGGTATTAGCGCTACTGACCGCGTCAAAGAGCTCACCAACCGCCAGGGGCGTGTTGAGATCCTCGTCCAGCAGCACACCCACCGATGTCACGAGATCTTTCGCGCGTCCCGAAAAGACGTAATCGTTCTGGGTCACGAACTGTTCACCACCAAAGGTCGGCAGTTCGAAGCGCCGCGCCAGCGTGTCGAGTCGGGCCAGGGCCCGTTCGGCGTCGGCGACGGTCGCAGGCGACACTTCAATGGGCGAACGGTAGTGCGAGCGAATGACGAGCAAACGATAGGCCCGGGCGTCGGTACGCTCGAGCAAATCGGTGAGCGACGTGAAGTTGCCCAGTGATTTACTCATCTTCTCGGTGCCCACCATGACCCAGCCGTTGTGCCCCCAGTGCTGGGCGAAGGGACGCCGCGCCGCCTGCGCTTGGGCGCGCTCGTTCTCGTGGTGCGGGAACTTCAGGTCGAGGCCGCCGCAGTGCAGGTCGAATCCGTCACCCAGGAGCCCGAGCGACATCACCACGCACTCGGTGTGCCAGCCCGGTCGGCCGTCGCCGAAGGAGGCCGACCAGACCGGTTCATTGGGCTTGGAGAACTTCCAGAGCGCGAAATCGAAGGGACTGCGCTTCTCCTGGCTCGCCTCGATCGTGGGGTCCGCTCGCAGAGAGTCGAGCGGCTGACCGGCGAGGAGACCGTAGTCCGCCACGCACGACGTGTCGAAGTACACGCCGTCGCTGATGACGTACGCAACGTCCTCGGCAAGAAACGACTCGATGAGTGACACCATGTCGGCTACGTACTGGGTCGCGTGCGGGACGTCGCGGGGACGCGCGACGCCAATCCTCGACATTGCCTCCCACCACTCGTTTTCGTAGGTCGAGGCGACCTGCGACTCGGTCGTCCCCTCGCGCTGAGCGCGGTTGATGATGTTGTCGTCGATGTCGGTGATGTTCGACACGTAGCGCACGTCGAGCCCGCGGAAGCTGAACCAGCGACGCGCGACGTCCCATACCAGTGTGAACCTGCCGTGCCCGAGGTGCGGTAGGTCATAGACGGTGGGGCCACAGACGTACATCGACAACTTCCCGGGGTCACGGGTCGCCAGATCGCGGACCTCGCCGTGGATGGTGTCGTAGAGGCGCAGCACGTGTCCAAACTACGCCACCGCACCCGGCGTCCCGGCGCCAGACCACCTCGTGCGGGGTCACTCCGCCTCCAAGAACCCCCCGACACAGGGCATAAACTCACTTCACCATGACCGCCGAACTCAGTCCCCGCTCCGTCCCAGAAAAGCCGACCATCGAGGGTCTTGAAGAGGCGTGGCTCGTGCGCTGGGAGGACGAGGGCACCTACCGTTTCGACCGCTCCGCGACGCGCGCCGAGGTCTATTCTGTCGATACTCCCCCACCCACCGTGTCGGGTTCACTGCACATCGGCCACGTTTTCAGCTTCACTCACCCCGACCTGATCGCGCGCTACCAGCGAATGTCCGGCAAAAAGGTCTTCTTTCCGATGGGCTGGGACGACAACGGGTTACCGACTGAACGACGCGTCGAGAATTACTTCGGAGTGCGCTGCGATCCCTCACTGGCCTACGACCCCGCGTTCGTCGCTCCCGAGAAACCGGCCGAGCGCAAGATCTCCATCTCGCGCAAGAACTTCGTCGAACTCTGTCACCGACTCACCGCCACCGACGAGGAGGTCTTCAAGAATCTCTGGCGCCACCTGGGACTGAGTGTCGATTGGTCGCTCGAGTACACGACGATCTCAGCCCACGCTCAGGCGATCTCGCAGCGGGCGTTCCTCGAGATGTTGAGCCGCGGCGAGGTCTACTCCTCGGAGGCGCCGACCTTGTGGGACATTGATTTCCGTACTGCGGTCTCCCAGGCCGAACTCGAGGACCGTGAGCGACCCGCCAACTACCACCGTGTCGCCTTCGCCAAGGGCGACGGTTCAGGTACCGTCGAGATCGAGACGACCCGCCCAGAATTGCTGGCCAGTTGCGTCGCGCTCGTGGCGCACCCCGACGACGAGCGCTTTCAGTCGCTCTTTGGCACCACGGTCGTCACGCCGCTCTTTCACGTCGAGGTCCCCGTGGTCGCCCACGAACTCGCCGACCCCGAGAAGGGTTCGGGCATCGCGATGATCTGCACCTTCGGCGACGCCACCGACGTCACCTGGTGGCGCGAACTCTCATTGCCCACGCGCGCCCTGATCGGCCGCGACGGAAGGTTCCTACCCGCCGACTTCGGCGCCGACGACTGGCCCACCCGCGACCTCGACGCCGCCAGAAGCTTCTACGCCCAACTCGAAGGCCGCACCGTCAACCAAGTGCGCGCGACGGTCGTGGACGCCCTGCGCGAGAGCGGCGAGTTGATCGGCGAACTTCGCGCGATCACCCATCCCGTCAAGTTCTACGAAAAGGGCGAGCGACCCCTCGAAATCGTGACGTCGCGCCAGTGGTTCGTCTCGACCCTGGCGCACCGCGACGAGCTCCTCGCGCGCGGCGAGCAGATCAAGTGGCACCCGGACTTCATGAAGCACCGCTACAAGTCGTGGGTCGAGGGCCTGAACGTCGACTGGAACATCTCACGCCAGCGTTTCTTCGGCGTCCCCTTTCCCGTCTGGTACCACCTCGACGAGAGCGGCGCCGTTGACTTCGATCACCCGGTAGTAGCCGAGGTGGCCTCGTTACCGGTCGACCCCTCAAGCGACCCGGCTCCCGGATTTTCTGAAGCCCAGCGCAACCAGCCCGGTGGCTTCATCGGCGACCCCGACGTCATGGACACCTGGGCGACCAGTTCGCTCTCCCCCCAGATTGCCGGACATTGGGGCAGCGACCTCTTCGAGCGCGTCTTTCCCATGGACCTGCGTCCCCAGGCCCACGAGATCATCCGGACGTGGCTGTTTTCGACGGTCGTACGTAGTCACTTCGAGCACGACGCACTACCCTTCACCAACGCGCTGATCTCGGGCTGGGTCCTGGACCCGGACCGCAAGAAGATGAGCAAATCCGTCGGCAACGTCGTCACGCCCATGCCACTGCTTGAACTTCACGGTGCCGACGCGCTGCGCTACTGGGCCGCCTCGGGCCGTCCGGGTACTGACACCGCCATCGACGAAGCGCAGATGAAGATCGGTCGGCGCCTGACGATCAAGATCCTCAACGCCTCGAAGTTTGTCCTGGGTCGACTCGAGGGTGCGGCGCCGCTCACGGCGTCTGACGTGACGCAACCCCTCGACCGCGACCTGCTGGCGTTACTGGGCCACGTGATCGACGAGACCACCGCGGCCTTTGAGAATTACGACTACGCGCGTGCCCTCGAGCGCACCGAAGCGTTCTTCTGGTCCTTCTGCGACAACTACGTCGAATTAGCCAAAACCCGTTCCTACCGCGACCCCCAGGACCCGCCCACTCGTTCGGCGCACGCCACGTTGTCGCTCACCCTCTCGGCCCTGCAGCGACTGCTGGCGCCCTTCGTGCCCTTCGTCACCGAAGAAGTATGGCGCTGGTGGCACGCGGACTCGGTGCACTTGGCCGCCTGGCCGACGCTCCAGGAACTCGGCGCCGCGCCCCTCGCCTCGGGGGTCTACGACGCAGTGGGCGACGTGCTCGAGGCCGTGCGCCGCGAGAAGAGCACCCAAAAGGTCTCTCAGCGGCGCGAAGTCGCCGAACTGATAATCAGCGGGCCCGGCGAGTTGCTCGAAGTCATCCAGGCGGGACAGCGTGACTTCGTCGACGCCGGAGGAGTACGCAGCGTCCTGTACGAAGAAGCGAGCGATTTCTCGGTTCAAGTGACGTTGGCAACTGACGACTAGGACACCGCTACGACGCGTAGGTCGTCGGGAGTGACCTCGTAGATCGCGTGCTGTTCGAAAGCTCGACCCAGGGCTCGACAAAACGCCTCGGACTGCTCGAAGATCGCCAGCCCCTCCTCCTCGGGCCACGCCCCGAGCGGACTTCGTCCAATTGCCGGGGAACTCACCCACCCACGTGATCGGGCGAGCTCGCCCAGTTCACGTCGGCGTTGATCGTTGTCCGGATCAAGTGGCGACGAGAAAGCGTTGTCGGCGCTGACGACGTAGAAGGTCCCACGACGACTCGCCACATCGCGCGCCGGCTCCCAGCCCGACTCTTCGTCCTCCACGAGCACTTCCACCGGGGGCGACTGGTAACTGGCGAGCAGTTCGTCAGTGAGGGGCCGGCGCAAGCGGGACACCGACTCGGCGAAGGCGACCGCCGCACGAGTGGTCGACGAGGTGCGCGGACTCGCGGTGTGATCAAAGGCGTGCTGGGTGAGTGGCAGCTCCACGTAGTAGATCGGCGCCAGGGCTCGTCGGCGGTACTCGTCGACGAAGTGGCGCGCCACGTTCACGTCCACCAGAGTGTCATTGCCACCCTGGACCACCAAAAAGGGAGGGACGTCCTCGCGTATTCGGTGAAACGGCGACATCGCTTCGTACAGTTCCTGATTGCCCTCGTGGGGACGGCGCACCACACGCCGCTCCAGCAGGACGCGCAGGCCGTGGCCCAGGCCGTGCCAATGGGTTTCGTCACCAGTCATCTCGAGGACCCCGTAGAGCGAGATACACCCGCGAACCGACCAGTCGCGTAAGTCACGCTGATCCTCGCTCAGCCATTCATCGGGTTGGGACAACGCGAGCAACGCCGCCAAGTGGCCGCCGGCCGNNCGACTCGATCGGGGTCGCCGCCGTAGTTGGCGATGTTCTTCTTCACCCACCCCAGCACCCGCTTGGCGTCGACGATGTGCGCGGGCCACAGATCATGCGGAGCCAATCGATAATTGCTGGTGACCACGATCCACCCGCGCGAGACGAATTCGTGCAACATCGGCCGACCTTGTTCGCGCTTGTCGCCGAACGTCCATCCGCCGCCGTGGAAGTAGACCAT
>PMTL01000054.1 GCA_003168075.1 Acidimicrobiaceae bacterium | reverse complement strand
CTCATAATCCCTCGGTCGTGGTTTCGATCCCCACCGGCCCTACTAAACGAGTCGGCGATTGTTGTAGTCGACTCTCCGCACGAACCCGCACACTGCACCATCTGAGATATAGCGCAATCATTATGCAGCGCTGCTGGCAGGGTGGCAGTGGAACTCTTGGAGTGTTTTGCCGTCGAGGTACTGGTGAATAGGCTCGCTCGCAACGGCGACGGCTCGGCGCATCGAAGGAGTTACTTCTTGGCCGCTTCATAGAAGGGATTCGTGCCAGCCGCGTGGTCAGTGACATCGACGACCTTAGTGATCTCAATGACCGACTCGCGCAGTGCTACTTCGATTCCTTGGCTCAAGGTCACCGCCGCCATGCCGCAGCCCGCGCATCCTCCGCTCAATCGGAGATAGACGACGCCGTCCTCCACCGCGACGAGATCGGCCCGACCACCGTGTGCGGCAATGCTCGGATTGATCTGCTGCTCGAGGACCTGCATGATTCGCTGCGCCACATCTCCGCTGAGGTCCACCGGTGGTCCGGCCATTGCCGGGCTGGCACCGGCGCGGGGCGGCGGCTGGTTGGGGTTCGAAATGACCAAGCCACCCTGGCCAGTCTCACTGCTGAAGTCGAGGACCGAGCCCTGGATCTTGGCGATACTGTCGGCGGGAACCACGATCGCGAGTCCGCCACGTTCGCCGGACCAGTCATCGGGACCGGCGTCTCCGATCGCCTGGAAGAAGATGCTGTAGGTGTAAGCGTTCGCGCTGGAACCAGTGACCTCGATCCAGAGGGCCAGTAACTCCGCACGTTGCTCGCTGGAACGTAGTTCCAGCACCAACTCCAGTGCCGCGTCAGTCGCATGTATGACGGCGGCGCTGCCGGAATCGATGTGGGTCACAGCGCCTCATCTCGACCTTGCTGAGTTCCGGCCATCATAGGGGGGTGCCCCGGATTTTGTTACTCCTGCCCACCGCCACGTACCGGGCTCCGGACTTCATTGCCGCCGCCGAGCGGCTGGGGGTTGACGTCGTAGTCGGATCCGAACATCGCCAGGCCCTGTCCGGTTCCATGGGTGACCGCGCCGTGGTGGTTCCCTTGACCGATGTTGATGCCGCGGTGGGCGCCATCGTGGCTCTGCATCGTCGCGCTCCGATTGACGCGGTGTTGGCGGTCGATGACCAGGGCGTATTGATTGCATCTGCTGCGGCCGCGAGTTTGGGATTTCGCCACAATTCGCCCGGCGCTGTCGCCGCCACCCGGGACAAGACGATAATGCGCGCGCGCCTTGGAGCCGCGTCACTAAACCAGCCGGCGTACCGAATTGTCCCTCCCGGCGCCGACGTCGTCGCGGCCGCGACGCAGATCGGGTTCCCGTGCGTGGTCAAACCGGTATCGCGCTCGGCCAGCCAGGGGGTCATCCGTGTCGACGACGCTATACAAGCCCACGGAGCCGGCGTGCGAATTCGCGCCATGACCGTGGACCGTCCCGAGTCCCTGCTGGTTGAACGCTTCGTGCCGGGAGACGAGGTCGCCGTCGAAGGACTGCTAACTGGGGGACGCCTGGAAGTTCTCGCGGTGTTCGATAAGCCCGATCCCCTGAACGGTCCCTTCTTCGAAGAGACGATATACGTCACGCCGTCACGCCAGCCTTTCGAAATCCTGACCGATATCGGGTCCACCGCAGCTCAGGCAACTGCAGCATTGGGGCTTCGTGAAGGCCCGGTCCACATCGAGTTGCGCATCGGCCCCGATGGCGTGGTGACGATTCTCGAACTGGCAGCTCGGTCCATTGGGGGCTTGTGCGCGCGAGCCCTCCGGTTCGGAGCGGGGGTGAGCCTCGAAGAAGTGATTGTTCGTCATGCTCTCGGCATTGGGCTCGACGGCCTCACTCGCGAGCCGCAGGCATCGGGCGTGATGATGCTCCCGATCCGTGCCGCAGGAGTACTCGACCACGTGTTAGGACAAGAGCGCGCCCTTGCCACCGAAGGAGTGGTCGGTCTTGAAATCAGTGTTGCATCGGGGCGTTCGATGGTGCCACTTCCCGAAGGCGATCGCTACCTCGGGTTCATTTTCGCCCGAGGAGCGACACCGCAATTCGTTGAAGCGGCTCTTCGGCAGGCGGAGGCGTGTCTCGACGTACGTATGCGATGACTCAAGCACGACACCCCTCCTGCCATCTCCGGCGTCCTCACCAACCGACCGGTGCACTTTCTTCGAATTGAATACTTCGCTCGGATGGTCTCATTGCTCACCGATCGGTGCCTCGGTGACGTCATCACCCAATATTGGCGATGTCGGGTCGCATTCGATTTTTGACATCGGCCGACTCGAACTCGCACGCTGCAGGATCGCGATACAAGAATCGTACGTTTCATCCCACGAACCAATCCGACACCTCCGGACCACACCGACAGCACGCGACAGGAATTCATAACTCTTTGGATCACTCCAACGCCACCGGACCAATCCGACCGATTGTCGTTACCTCATAATCCATCGGTCGTGGGTTCGATCCCCACCGGCCCTTCCAAAGTAATTGACGATTTGAAACTGGCGTACTTAGAACTGGTGATTTTCGTAGGACAACAGCTTGTCGATGATTTCGTTCCAGTGCCGAGGAACTATCAAGTGGCCTTCGCCTGGATAATTGGTCACACTGCTTTCAGCGATTCTCGAAGAGAGGCGCTTTATTGATTCGACGGGAACATTCTTGTCCAAATCTCCATGCCAGAAGGTCACGGGAGGTTTGATCGTGTTGGGATCGAACCCCCACGGTGTCGCTGCGATGTGAGCTTCCTGAATGAATCCTCGGACACCTTGGCGGAACATTTCAGGACCAGCGTCAATCATGATCTCGCGCGTTCGCGGATCTAACATCACCTCTCGGTCAGCCTCTGGCACGTGCTTATCTCGCGCTGTCTGATCGATGACTTTCGCCGGATTGCGCTTGACCTGTCGAGCGTGTGGTGCGGCTATTAGCCACAGCAAAGCGGGCATTCTTCGGGCCAACGCGAATATCAGCCTGTTCAGGGAATTCATTCCCTTGCGATCATCAGGACTAGTGAACATTCCAGCTCCGCTTATGCTCGCTGCGGCAATCACGCGATTTGGAAGGCCATATGCGACAGCCAATGCATGTGGTCCGCCTCCAGAAAATCCCGCGACTAGAAATCGCTCGATGCCAAGTGAATCAGCCAACTAGCGAACGTCGTCCGCCCAGTCCGTCAACAGTCGTTGCGGTTGGAACGTGGACAGTCCCACTCCCGGCCGATCGGGAGCAATGATCCTTACATTGGACGGTGTCGTCTTCCACATTTCCGGTATGTCAAGCCGCGAACCAGGAAGCCCATGAAACAGGAACAGCGGTGGCTGATCCGGTTTGCCGTATTCGCCTGCTCATGAAGGACACTTTATGGCGCTCTGTGTTCCGCAATTGGTTCCTGGTCGTGGTTTCAGCGTAGAACGCCGCCCACACCGCCGGCACAATTGCATCACGAGACGGCTGTTTGTTCTCTACGTCCCTTTCGGTCCCCTTTCACCGCGCCGCGCTAAACCGTGAGTGAGCCAATCCGACAATTGCGCTCTTTTCTCGTCGGATCCTGCCGTGTTTCACAGTTCTTCGGTCGTGTGATCCATATAAAAGCACAATGACCACAACTCCTCGGCCCAACGGTCAAGACAATTCTGCGGGTCGCCCATACTGGACTGCGTCTCGGATCTCACTCGGAACACCGGCAGCGAGTTCGTGATCTGGTTGAGCACCGAGGGCGTCGTTGACCGTGGAAAATGCGAGTCGACCAGCTATATAAAAGGTAATTGCAAAAATCTGCGTGTCGCTGAAGGCCGCGCTCCGGAGTTCGCGAATGTGGCTTTCAGTGACCCCGTTCGGGTCTGATACGACCTGACGCGCCCACGCGGCCAGTACTTTCTCGGAGTCTTCAAGCCCGTCGTCCACCCCGCGCAATACGTCGCCCGCGGTGGAGGCACTCGACACGTCGGCCAATCTCGATCCCCAGGCAAGAGAGCAGTACGCGTCACCGAGCGTTGAAGCCGCGGCCGCGACGAGTATGCCCCGTTGACGAAGGCTTAAGGACCCCAGACGCGTTACGGTGCCCAAGAGGTCAAAGAGGCCTTCGTGTACTTCAGGTGCGTAGGCCCAGAGCCGTGACGCGTTCATGACGAATCCGTGATCCTCAACATCCTCATCGAATATGCGTTGCGCCGCACTAGAAACTTCGGGCATCTCGAGGAAGCCGACTCGAGGTCGGGAATCACCTCTTGAATGCTGGTGCTCAGTTCCCGACGATGGTTTCCTCGCCATGTAGGCGACGATGGCAATCGAAGCGCGTAACGGAAGTCCCTCGCGTAGCTGTTGTCGAGCACATTCCTCTGCCGCTCGTAGAAACTCTTCTTCCCCGACGCTCTGCATCGCTTCATAGGCGGGACCTGTTGACGCGAGCGCGCGCGCGTAGGTCGCTGGATCGGCGAACTCCCAAACGCAAGAAATATCGTTGCGAGCAATGTCCTCGAAACCTTTTTCGGAGAGTAACGCTTCACCAGTCCCTGGACGCCCTAAAGCCACCATCGCTGCTTGGTTCTCCACTTTCGGTTCGCTTGCGAGGAGAAACGGAGAGAGCGCCCAGGCGCCGGGAGACGCCTTGATGTGGCCCCATACGGTGAATCCCAGTCGACCACCGGGCTTCAAGACTCGGCGCGCTTCGTCCAATGCTTCAGGAGTGGTGCCCCAGATGCCACGGAAACTCGTGGCTACGTCAAAGGTATCGTCGGCCCACGGAAGCTCATGCATGTCACCAACGCGAAGATCTGCGTTCGGGGAGCGATCACGGGCAATGTCGATGAGTCGCTGCGAAGCATCAATGCCGGCACACTCCGCGCCCCTTAACGCCGCCAGCTCCACCGCCAGACCCGCCCCGCAGGCAATGTCCAAGAGACGATCGCCTTTCGCGACGCCGAGCATTTGTTGGAGCGCTACGTACTCTCGGCAGTTGGCCGGTTCGCTTAAGGTAGCGAATTCGACCGATCGTCGTCCCCATCCTTCGTCGACCATCGTCCAATCATTCATAACGCCCTTCTTTCAATTGACGATCGTCCTGTTGCTCATTACCCACATATTCGACATTGGAGGAATATAGACCGAAAGCTTGAGCGTGGTCCAGGTTCTCCTCCATAGTCAAATTTGATTGCGTCGACAATCGCCGAACCTTTGTTCTGGGCGCGCGGTACCTTGAACCGGGAGAGTGCTCCAGCACATCCCATTTTGATATTTAGGAGGACATGAGATGACGAGGGACCTTATTAAGACAAACGCTGCGCCGACCTCACCGTTCTACAGTCAGGCAGTCAGAGCGGCCGGCCTCATTTTTGTCTCGGGCCAGGTCGGTCAAGATCCGACGACGGGCAAATTGGTTGGACCGTCAGTCCGAGAGCAAACCCGTCAATGTTTAGTGAATATACGTACGATTCTCGAGGCTGCGGGTAGCTCGATGGAGAAGATTGTTAGCACAACGTTCATTCTGCGAAACCCAGAAGACTTCGCTGACATGAATGCCGAATGGGAGTCATGGTTTCCTGAAGATCCCCCCGCTCGCCAAGGAGCGTCGCTCCCGGTGGAAGTCGAAGGGCTTCTCGTGTCCATTGCTGCGATCGCCCTAACATAATGAATTCCGATGTTGGTGAAGAACGTCTTCAGTAGGTGGAAAATGTCAGTACTCCTGGATTGAGAAATCCCACGTTCCATCCCACATACCAATCCGATGCCACCGGACCATTCCGACATCACCGGACGAAGCACTCAGAGATTTTCGGACCAATCCGACGCCACCGGACCACTTCGACCGATTGCTCCCACCTCATAATCCCTCGATCGAGGGTTCGATCCCCGCCGGCCCTACCGATTGATGTGCAACGAATCAACCTTCCTCGGTCGTCTAAAGCGCGGTTGGCTGAATTCACTCGTCGGGCTGCGTTCAGTCGTCGTGAGTGACCACACACTGCGTGATCGTTGCGCCCTTGATAGTTGACGCACCAGAAAAAGCGCGGCTTGACGAGGCTTTAACATTGTGTAAGTATTATGAACAATGATAAATTCAATTGAGACATCCGACTGGCGCGAAGCTCGCCGCCGTTCGGCTCACGATGCGATCATCGACGCCGCCTGGTCGCTCGTGAGCGAAGAAGGTCTCGCTGGCTTGACGCTCAGGGACTTAGCCCAGCGGGCGGGCATCTCCGCGCCAACCGTCTACGCCTATTTCGATTCCAAGAACGCCATTTATGATGCAATGTTCGGCGGGGCGGCAATGGACTTCGCCGAATGCCTCGCCGAACCGCTCGACTACGACGATGCTCGCGCGGCGCTCATCACACGCGCGAGCCGTTTTTCCCAGTTCTGCACTGATTCTCCAACTCGCTACCAGTTGCTCTTCCAACGCACTATTCCCGGATTCGAGCCGTCACCAGAGTCCTACGCACCTGCGATTCGCGCCTTGGAAGGAACTCGGGAGCAACTCGCCCTCAACGGGATCACCGAGGCGCGACATGTTGACATGTGGACCGCACTGATAACTGGCCTCGTTGATCAACAAGTCTCCAATGATCTCGGAGGAGATCGCTGGACGCGTCTTATCGACGAGTCGGTTGATATGTTCCTGACCCATTGCCAGCCAGCCCGTGCCTCGCGAAAACCTGCATCTCGCCCAGCTCGACCTAAAGGAGCCCAAAAATGACGACGACCGAGATCACGACGATCAAGCCGTTGACGCATCCTGAGGCCATGCGCCTTCAAACGGATGAATTGCAATTTACACTTGCGTCGCTCCGGTCACTCGATGATGCTGCGTGGTTAGCCGCGACCGATTGTCCGGCGTGGGATCTGCGAGCGATGTACCAACACGTCCTCGGTGCATGTGAATCGGGCGCGTCCATGCGCGAGAACATCCATCAACTCCGTCGGGCTCGGGCCTTCCGGAAACAAGAAGGTGGACCGCTCGAAGCCGCACTGTCAGCGGTGCAGGTGCGCGAGCGTAAGGACCTCAGCCCTGTCCAGATCGTCGAACGGCTGGCAGCCATAGCGCCCAAAACCATCCAGGGCCGTAAACGCACGCCGGGGTTCGTGCGCAATCACGCGAAACTCACCGTCGATGGGCCGGTGTACGAGACGTGGAAACTTGGCTATCTCATCGACACGATCTATCTGCGCGACCTGTGGATGCACCGGGTCGATTTGTCGCACGCCCTCAACCGGCCGCTCGACCTGAGTACTGACCACGATGGTCGCATCGTGGCTGACGTCGTTGCCGAATGGGCGCGCCGGCATGGCAAGCCTTTTGCGCTTGAGCTCACAGGCCCCGCGGGTGGTACATATGCGCACGAGAACGACTTCCCCGGGGCCGAACAGCTGTCAATGGACGCCGTCGAGTTCTGTCGCACGCTCGCGGGCCGCGGGCCCGCGGTTGGTCTCCTCACCGTCGTCGTCCCGTTCTGATCGAATACACCAATACCTGTCAAGGAGAACATAATGGAAACACGCATCAACGAGGTCGCCAATCGCATCTACCGATTGTCAACCTTCGTCCCCGATATCGGACCAATCGGATTCACATTCAACCAGTACTTCATCGACGACGACGAACCATTGCTCTTTCATACCGGTCCTCGAGCCATGTTCCCTCTGGTGGCTGCGGCCATCGCCACGATCACCCCACTCGCGCGACTTCGCTGGATTACTTTCGGACACGTAGAGGCCGACGAATGCGGTGCGATGAACGAGCTGCTCGCTGCGGCGCCCAATGCGGAAGTCGCCCACGGGGCTCTCGGGTGCATGGTGTCGTTGAACGATCTTGCCGACCGTGTCCCCGTGTCGCTTGCTGACGGTCAAGTCATCGAGTTGGGGGAACACCGAGTGCGCCACATCGACACGCCGCACGTCCCCCACGGCTGGGAGGCCCGGGTGCTGTTTGAAGAGAAGACCAAGACACTCCTGTGCGGCGATCTATTCACTCAACTTGGTGACCCGCCCGCCGTCACGAGCGATGACATAGTCGGGTCCGCCTCGCAAGCGGAAGACGTTTTTGGGGCCACATGTCTCACGCCGCGGACCGGGCCAACCATTCGAAACCTGGCCAGTCTCGGCCCCACAACGCTGGCTGTAATGCACGGTTCATGCTTCGCTGGCGACGGGGCCACGACACTCCTCGCGCTCGCTGACGAGTACGATGCTCGCCTAGCCAACGCCATCGAATAGCTCAGGCCAATTCGCCAACACAAAGAATTTCCTGCTTGTGCTGAGTAGCATGAGCCGCAACGACAACAAAGGAGACTTGAAGAGATGCCAACGCTTCGAATTGAGCACGCGGTGCCGAGTTTCGAGATGTGGAAGCAGGCATTTGACAGCGATCCGGCCGACCGAAAAGGCTCGGGAGTTACTCGCTACCGGATCTCTCAAGGGATTGAGGATCCGAATTTTGTCATGATCGATCTAGATTTCAACACCGTGGCGGACGCCCAGAAGTTGCTTGAGTTCATGGAGCAGGTATGGGCTGGTCCCGGCAAGGCCTTCATGGTGGACCCTCGGGCCCGAATAGTGGAAACCGTCGAGGACGTGAATCTCTGATTGCAGTAATCCCGACTTGACGCAACGCCAGCGAGTCAGACATAGGCGGCCTTTACTTGCGAATTCGCTACCCCGTTCATCGGAACAGAATGAGAGTGAGCCCTTCAGTTCCAGAGGTCTAGTTCGACATTCACCACGTCACGAGTCTCGTGTCGGGGATCTGTGAAGGTCGGCCCTGCGAGATCAACCCGCAATACGCGTTGTTGAGACGTCAGAAATCGCACGTTTCCTCCCACATACCAAACCGACACCACCGGACCCATCCGACACCACCCGACAAGATTTCTTACAAATTCGGATGAATACGACGACATCGGACCAGTCCGACCATTTACTCCCACCTCATAATCCCTCGGTCGTGGGTTCGATCCCGCCGGCCCTACCATCTGACGTTCATCTTGCTGATTACCTTGTCGTGGGATAGGCAACGCACTCGAGGATCGCGTAGGAGATTGCATATCTGGTGCTTGTCCGGCAATATTCAATTCTTGCCGAATGAATGTGAAACGATTAGAAAGTGAACGACGAAGAAGTAATTCTCGATGGAGGAGCGACAACGGAGGTTACAAGAGTTGGCAACGTCGTCTACCGATCGCCAAAGCCTCAAAGCAAAACCGTCCTCAATCTTCTCAGGTTTCTTGACAGTGTGGGTTTTTCGGGATCTCCTCGACCAATCGGTGACGGCTTTGCCCCAGACGGTCGCGAGATGCTCGAGTACATCGAGGGAGAGAGTCCCCAGCCATTCGCATGGTCCAATGAGGCGACCTATGAGATTGGCGAACTTCTCCACAAACTTCACACTGTGGCTTCGGAGTGGACACCTCCGGCGGACGCCTACTGGCGCCCGTGGTTTATGCGAGAAATGGTCGGGCAAAGATCAGTGATTGGACATGGTGACCTAGCCCCTTGGAACATCCTGGCGAAGGACGGGCGTCCGGTTGCGTTCATCGACTGGGATAACGCGGGACCGTTGGATCCGGTGTGGGAACTTGCTCACGTTGCTTGGCAAAACGCACAACTCTACGACGAAGACGTCGCTGAAATGAACGACCTTCCCGACGCAGCACAACGAGCGTTACAGGCGAGGTTGATCCTGGACGGTTACGGCCTTGACTACTCGGACCGAGTGGGTTTCGTCGACCGTATGATTCATCTGGCAGTGTGGAGCGCTCGCGAGGAAGCTATCGAATTCAACGTCGTGCCCGATAGCACCAGTCCAAGTCCCGGCGGTTTTCCCGTTCTTTGGGCCGTGACGTGGCGGACGCGAAGCGCCGCCTGGATGCTCGATAGACGACCTATGTTACAGAAGATCATCGAAAATATTTGATGACGAGGACCTGAACTCGCTTGCGACTCTAAGGCGAAACTCTCCTTTCGGACATTGAGTACTTCGACACTCTGACACGAACCGCATGCGTCGAATGTTGTCCAAAAATCCCACGTTTCATCCCACATACCAAACCCACACCACCGGACCAATCCGACACCACCGGACAGAAGAGCAAGCGATTTTCGGACCAATCCGACGCCACCGGACCACTCCGACCGTTTGCTCCCACCTCATAATCCCTCGGTCGT
>PMTL01000058.1 GCA_003168075.1 Acidimicrobiaceae bacterium | reverse complement strand
TCTACCAGCTGAGCTATACCCCCGAAGGAATAACGATGCTAGCAGGCGGCCTCATCGGCACGAAAACGATACGGCGTCCATAGATGGAACATTTGTTGGGGGAGCGAGGGTCGTCGTTGAGGCGGTGCCGTCAAGGTGTCTACTTAGGGGGGTCAAAGCCATGGGCTCCTGACACACGTATGGGGCTACCTACTTTCCTACCAGGGCCTTGTCTTTTTTGTGCCCCCAATACCAGCCGAACCCATAAGTAACGAGAGCGCCGGCGGCAGCATCGCCCATGTACGTAAGTCCCGAGCCCGTTTGCGTCGCTACATAGAATTCGCCCGACGCATGGGCCAGCGAGACGAGGGCAAGTCCGATGATCGTCAAAATCGACCAAAATCGATTATGACTTCGAATAGATCGCACCAGAAAAAAGAATGCTTCAACGATGACGATCGTTCCCACAAGGACGTGGAGGAGAACCGTCGGATGAGTCAACACAAATTTCCACGCTTGGGAATTTGACCTGACCTTCGAAAAATCGATGTTGTAACTGGCGAGGGCAACGACGACGGCAAGTTCTATGAGTAGTCGTCTTGACGTCTCTTTGAAGTCTTTTTGATCCGTGCGTTTGGCTCCTTGGAAGCTCTATTTATTGGGCCGGTAGCACGGTTACGCCTTTGGGGGAGTCCAAAGTTCTAGTGCCCGTCGAACGCTGGCGATCCGCTCGTCGTTCCACTCGACCGTCGGGTCGGGCTCAAGGAACGCCGTCGCCAAGATGGCGGTTCCCATGGCCGTAACGGACCACTCGGCCTCGGCAATCGCTTCGAAGGGTCGTGCCTGAAACCGATGCGTGGCGATTTCGGGCATAGAAAGCGCCATGAGGGCCAGTCCGTGCAATTTGGCGTTGAGCAGTGTGGCCAATGTCTCGAAACTCGCCCCGAGTTCTGGCCGCAATCGGTAACCGAAAAGTGCCGAAATCTGTTTCCATGAACTGGCAATCCGGACAATCCGGTTGTGTTCGGTTTGCGACAGTGCCAGTTGAACCTGCTGGCGTAAGTCGCCGTCGACGAGGCTCATAAATGTCGCGTGCAAGGCAATATAAGTTCGCCACTGCGGTGACTCATAGACGGCCTCGAAGTCGAGAAGCGAGAGTTGGCGGAACAGTTCGAGCACGAGGCCGTGGCGTTTTTCCGGCGTCTCGATCCAGTCATGGCGCTCGGCTATCAACCTTTTCATCATCGCCATCTCGTCGTTGACGAGCGTCGGCGTGGCGTCTTTGGCCAACTCTCTCACTAGGTCGCTAAAGAACAGGTCCTTGTAGGGCCAACGGCGATAGACGGCGCTTCTCGCGACATCGGCATCGTGGATCAAGTCTTCGAAGCTGATGTGATCCAAACTCACCGTCAACCCGGTGCGGTTCACCATCGCCACGGCGGTCTGCAGCATCCGTTGCTCAGTCTCTTGGTCCGTGAGACGGCGGCGCCNNCTGGGTCTTTAGACACTATATTTCAAATCTCATATCTCTTAGTGTATCACTTGGATGTTCAGTCGAAAAATATCCAAGGGTCTCGTCCCACGAAGGGTTCGGCCAGTGGCCAAGAGGAGAACACGTTGAGAAGTTGGCCGTTCATTGATCACGCGGTGCGAGCGACGTTCGCTGGCGATCACGCCAATGCGACTGCTCGCCCCGTTGCGCGTATGGGGGCGCTCGTCGTCGCGCGAGGGCGTATGCCGACACGCTGGCTGACCCTCGAGGTCGTTGGTTGGCGCAGCGCAGGGTTAGTCCGTTTCCCGTTAGCAATGACCAATTCAATAATGAAGACAGAAAGTTCGTCAGACCAATGAGGACTTTCGAGATTGCGTTGTCATTTTTTACGACACTCACGCTGGGTGTCTTGGTTATTCCTCGTCTTCGCACGACACGAGGGCTGATGATGTTTGCGCCACCCCTCACAGCGGTCATTGCTGGTGTGCAGATACTTGTTGAAGGTCCGCGCTGGCAAATGGTCCCGGCATATGTGTTGACCGCAGTACTTCTGATTATTTGGTTACTACGGATGGTTGTACCGGGAAAAAGTTGGTTCAAACGTAGAGCGGCCAGACGTTTTGTCGTGTGGCCATCGGTGGCCGCCAGCGTCCTCGTGCTCGTGACCTCCATCATTCTGCCAATTGCGTTGCCGGTCTTTCACTTCCCGAAACCAACCGGCCCCTATCAAATCGGTACGGTTACCTATCACTGGACCGAAAGTCGCCGCGAAATTTTCAGCACCAACAAAAAAGTTCATCGTCAGTTGATGGCCCAAGTGTGGTATCCAGTCACGGAAGATTCATCCCCAGTTCGAGCACTATACGTGGTGGGTGCCGGCGCACTGTCGGCGGGCTTAGCGCATGCACTTTCGGCCGATGGTCTCGTACACGTACCTGGGTGGTTTTTTGATGATTTCAAGTACGTCACCACCAATGCAATTCCGTCTGCACCAATGGCGACGGAGAAGGCCCGCTATCCGGTACTGATTTACGTGACAGGTTTAGACGGCTTTCGCCAGGCGAGCACCTTTCAGGTTGAAAATCTTGTGTCGCACGGCTACGTCGTCGTGGGAATCGATCAGCCCTACACTTCTGCGTCGGTAACTTTTCCTGACGGGCAGTCCATCCAAGGGTTAACAAAGGAACAAGTTCAGCCTCTGATTAATCAAAGTATTGCCCCTTCGCCCAGGGCGCCAACACTGAACGGACAGCCCCTTGAGCAGGGAATTGTTCCGTACCTTGCGCAGGATGTCAGCTTCACCATTGACCAACTCACCAAGCTGAACAAATACGATCCCAACAACATTTTGACGGGACGTCTTAATTTGGGTCATCTCGGTGTCTTCGGTGTCTCT
>PMTL01000144.1 GCA_003168075.1 Acidimicrobiaceae bacterium | reverse complement strand
CCACGGGCGGATTTGCCGCGCTGACGCGCGTGCACGCCTGGAACCAGCAATTCGTCACGAACTCACCCGAGGGAAAGCGTTACGAAGTGCTGGCCGATGACATTGACCGGGCGCTCGCCTTCATGCGCGCCTGCGGCGTCAACCTCGACCAGGACCACGAGCTCTCGAGTGTCGACTTCTACACCAGCCACGAAGCGCTCATCCTGCCCTACGAGCAGGCCCTCACCCGCCAGGATTCGCTCACCGGTGATTGGTACGACTGCTCAGCGCACATGCTCTGGGTTGGCGACCGCACTCGCCAAGTCGACGGCGCACACGTGGAATTCATACGCGGCGTGGCCAATCCGATCGGCCTCAAGGTCGGACCGAGCACCGGCGTCGAGGACCTGCGCCAGCTGGTGTCATTGCTCAATCCTGACAACGTACCCGGACGCCTCACACTGATCTCACGCATGGGTCGCGACAGGGTCACCGACCTGCTTCCACCGTTGGTACAGGAAATGACCCGTGAGGGTGCCGAGGTGCTGTGGACCTGTGACCCCATGCACGGCAATACCTTCCAGGCCAGGGGCGGTCAAAAGACTCGCCGCTTCGACGACGTCTTGACCGAGGTGGCCCAGTTCTTCGCGGTGCACCAATCGCTGGGAACGTGGCCGTCGGGCCTGCACATCGAACTCACCGGTGACAACGTGACCGAGTGCCTCGGCGGCGGCGATCAGTTGAACGAAGACGACCTGGACACCAACTACACCTCGATCTGCGACCCTCGCCTCAACGCCTCACAAAGCCTCGACATGGCCTTTCACGTTTCGGAGTTCCTTCAGCGCGCGGTGACGTCGCGCGGAGCACGGTCGTTGTAGCGAAGTAGCCGCACCTCTCCCTGATCGATCTCAATCTCGGTGAGTGAGCAGTGTTCGGTTCGCAGACGCAGACGCGCCGACGACGGCACGCCCATGGCGAGTTTTATCGCTTGTTCGATGACCCCGCCGTGCACGAAGAGCAACACCACGCCCTCGGGGTGGCGCTCGGCGAGGCGAAAAAATGCCCCGACGCAGCGTTCATAAAAGCCCGTCCACGATTCTCCCTGCGGCGCGAAGGGCTCGGTGGGGTCCACGTCCCAGTCCGGACCGCCGAAGGTGGCGATCATCTGTTCCCAGTCCATGGCGTCGGCGAGACCCGGATGCAGTTCGCAGAGGTCACAGTCCTCCTCGCATCGCAGTGGCGCGAGGCCCGCCGCCACAATGGTCGCGGTCTCCTTGGCTCTCGGCAGAACCGAGGAGTAGATGGCGACGGCGTCGTCGAATTCCCTCGTGACCTCCAAGCGTCGCGCCAACGCGGCGGCCTGCACACGACCGAGATCAGTGAGCCCGGTACACCCCTGAGGTCCGCCCACGATACCGGCCACGTTGCACTCGGCCTCGCCGTGACGCACCAGGACCAGTCGCGTCCCGTGCGCTTCGTCGCCGCTAGTGCGAAAGCCCTGGGGAGGTTCGTTCGCCATCAGCTCAGGCCTCCCACGAAGGCCTCGAGCTGGCGCAGGGTGCGACACTCGAGCACGTCGTCGCAGTGCGGCGCGTACAGGTTCAGGACCGAGTCACCGCTGTTCCAATAACTGCGCGGTTCGGGGTTGAGCCAGTAGAGCGCCTTCACCCTCGAGCGCAGCTCGCCGAGCACCTGCGCCTGCGCGGGGTGGTAGTTGTTTCTCGCGTCGCCGAGGATGAGGACGGTCGTGCGCCGCGTGAGTTGGGGGGCGTAGCGCGTCACAAATGTGCTGAGCGCGCGTCCGTAGTCACTGTGCCCGTCGACGGCCACCACGTCAGCCTCGGCGGTGATGCGCTCGACCGCCGCGGCCGGGTCGTCGGTTTCGGCAAAGAGATGGGTCACCTCATCGAGCCCGTCGACGAACACGAAACTGCGCACCTGAGAGAACTGACTCGAGATGGCGTGCAC
The DNA here is from genome assembly GCA_003168075.1 of Acidimicrobiaceae bacterium. Lineage (GTDB taxonomy): Bacteria > Actinomycetota > Acidimicrobiia > Acidimicrobiales > RAAP-2 > RAAP-2. The sequence continues at coordinate 5,125 of PMTL01000144.1, read as the reverse complement.
CAGGTGCAAGGTGAATCGGGCGAAGGACGCGACCGAACCCGACACGTCGGCGATGACGACGATCTCGGGTTTGGCGGGCCGCGGAGGTTTAAAGCGCACGTCGATGGGCACTCCCCCCGTCGAGAGCGAACTGCGCACGGTGTGACGAAGGTCAATGGGACCGCGGTGACGACGGCGACGACGGCGAGCCAAGCGCACCGCGAGTTTGCGGCTCAGGGGTCGTAGGGCGCGCTCGAGTTGAGCCATCTCTTCGCGATTGGCGTGCATCACGTCGAGGTCCTCGGGTAGTGTCTCGCGCACCGACTGCGCCATTGCTTCGACCCCGCGATCTTCAACTAACTGTTCACGAATTTCGGACTCGACCATCTTCCTAAACGCTTCGATCCTCTCGTGGGCTTCGTCGTTCGCCAGTCGTTCCGACAGGGCGTCCGACGAACCGCCGAGGCTGAGTGAGGCGAGGCGGCGTTGCATCTCGTCGAGCTCAAGTTGGCGAATGGTGCGATACAGGTAGTAGGCACCGCCGACGGGCCGGCCGGGTTCAATACCGGCGTAGCGCGCGACGGCCTCGGCGGCACTGCTACGCAGTGCGCGCTGGTCGTTGTCGCGTAGCGCCCCGAAGAGCTGCTCGGAAAGTTCAGCGCCCGAACGCTGAGGCGACGACGACGAACCGTCGCGTGAACCGACGACGGTCGACGTATCCGCCGCGCCCTCGAAATCGCCGGGGACCTGGCGGGTCGCGAAGAAGATCTCGTAGGCGGTGTCGAAGGCGCTGATGTGGTCGCCGCTCTTCACGAGCGTCGCGCACAGAGCCGAGCGAAAGAGCACCTGATCCGAGACGTCAATGGTCTCGAGCGCGCGCGCTGCGTCGACCGTCTCGCTCATTGACACGGGGAGGCCCACCGTTCGCAGTTCAGCGATGAAGGAACTCAGAAGATCCAGCACGCTTTAAGAGGCGCGCCCGAGGATGTCGCGGGTCGCCTTTTCGATATCGGACTGGTACTTGAGCAAGATGTGTAGTGTCTCGGCCACCAGTTCCTCGCCCAGTTCGTCGCGTCCCAGAATGACCAGCGTGCGCGCCCAATCCAGCGTCTCAGAAACCGACGGCGACTTCTTCAAGTCCATCATGCGCAACGTGCGCACGACCTGGGCAATCTGCTCCGCGAGTGCCGTCGAGATGCCCGGTACGCGCGAGATAATGATGTCGCGTTCACGCTCAACGTCCGGGTAGCCCACGTGCAAATACAGACAGCGCCGTTTCAGCGCCTCGGAGAGTTCTCGGGTGTTGTTGGACGTCAAGAACACCATCGGAATCTGGCGAGCCTTGAGAGTTCCGAGTTCCGGGATCGATACTTGGTACTCCGAGAGGATCTCCAGGAGCAATGCCTCGGTCTCGAGTTCGACTCGGTCCACCTCGTCGATCAGCAACACCACCGGCTCGGTCGCGGTGATGGCCTCGAGCAGGGGACGAGTGAGGAGGAACTCCTCGGCGAAGATGTCTTCTTCGAGTTCCGACCAGACCTCGGCCGAACCCTCGGGTCGCCCGGCCTGGATCCGCAGGAGCTGCTTGCGGTAGTTCCACTCGTAGAGAGCCTTTGATTCGTCGAGGCCCTCATAGCACTGCAGGCGTATGAGACGTGCGCCCAGCGATTCAGCGACGGCCTTGGCCAGGGCCGTCTTGCCGGTGCCGGCGGGACCTTCGACCAGCACGGGCTTGGCCAGGCGGTCGGCGAGAAACGTGACCGACGAGATGGATTCTGAACTCAGGTAGTCGTGCTCCGCAAGGCGCTCGCGCAACTCATCGGGTGAGGCAAAGCGCACGGGGGGAACCTCGGAGAGTCCGAGGCGTTGGGCCAGTTCTTCGCGGGGATCGAGAGCGCTCAACGGACCTGCCCTTCGCCGCGCAGTACCCACTTGAGGCAGGTCAATTCGCGAAGGCCCATCGGTCCGCGGGCGTGGAGCTTTTGGGTCGAGATACCGACCTCACCGCCCAGTCCGAGTTCGCTACCGTCCACGAAGCGCGTCGAGGCATTGACCACCACGGCGGCGGCGTCGACTCGACGCACCCAGGACTCGGCGTGTTCGACGTTCGTCGTCACGATCGCCTCGGAGTGGCCCGTGCCGTAGGTGGCGACGTGCTCGATGGCTCCGTCGAGCGAATCCACGACCTTGACGGCGAGAATCAGGTCGAGGAACTCGCGCTCGTAGTCCTCATTGGTTGCCGGCGTCGCGGCGGGCAGCACTGCGAGCGTGCGCTCGTCGCCGCGCAGTTCCACCTCGGGCATGGCGCGAGAGAGCGCGGTCAGAAAGTCCCGAGCTACGGCTCGGTGTACCAGCACGGTCTCGGCAGCGTTGCAGACTCCGGGACGTGACGTCTTGGCGTTGACGACGATCTTGACCGCAGTGTCGAGGTCNNAGACGTGACAGTTACCGTCGCCGTCGAGTACGAAGGGCACGCGTGCGTGCTCGCGCATGGCCGCGATGAGGCTCGGGCCCCCGCGCGGGACGAGACAGTCGAGCACGTCGGTTAATTGCATGAAGGTGATGACGGCTTGGTGCGACGAGTCAGCGACCAGTGCGACGCCGTCGGCGGGCAGACCCTCCTGCACGAGTGCCTCGCGCCACAGATCAACGATGAATTGATTCGAGCGCTGTGCCGAGGATGAGCCGCGTAGGTACGCCGCATTGCCGCTGCGCACGCACAGTCCCGCGACGTCGCTGGTGACGTTGGGTCGGTTCTCGTAGACGACGCCGATGACCCCGAGGGGCACACGCAGCCGCTCGACGTGCAGTCCGTTGGGTCGAACACTCTGGTCCAGCGTCTCAAAGAGAGGGTCCGGCGCCGCGGCGATATCGCGCAACGCGTCGGCCATCGCAGTGACGCGTGTCGATGTCAAGGTCAGTCGGTCACGCCCCGCGCCAGATTCGACGTACGCGCCAACTTCTTCAGCGTTGATCTCGAGGAGCTCGTCCTCGCGATTCTTTAGCGCGTCGGCGACACGCAACAGCACCGCGACGCGAGAATCGTTGCTGGCTTGGGCGAGGACGCGCGAGGCCTCGCGGACTTTGAGGCCTTGGGCCTCGAGCTCACTCGTCATGGTGTAATCGTACCGGAGGAGGCTACGCACGCCGCAGGAGCACGAGGTCGTCGCGGTGCACTACCACGTCATCGCCCTCGTGCATGGCGTCGGCGTTGACGCGTACGAGACCCTTGGCGATGACCTCGCCCTTCGGGCCGTGAATCTCGACGGCGTCGCCCTCGTAGAAGTCCCCCGAGAACGTCTCAATCCCCACGCGCAAGAGGCTGCGCCCGTGGTGCTCGAGGGCCACCAGGGCGCCCTGGTTGATGACCAAGACACCCGAGGACGCGACCGCGAAGGCGATCCAGGCCTTGCGCGCCGACAACCGCTCGGTGCGCGCTTCAAACGTCGTGCCGAATTCGCGACCACCGCCCACCGCTCGCACCAGGGGGGCGTCCTCGCGCGCCGGTGCGATGATGGTGGTGACGCCCGACCAGGTGGCAATGCGCGCCGCCGCCACCTTCGAGGCCATGCCGCCGCTACCCACACCCGAACGACTGCGACCCGCGACGTTCGCGAGGCTCGTGTCGATGCTCGTGACAACGTCAATGAGCGTCGCCGACGGATCGAGGCGCGGATCTGCGGTGAGGAGGCCCGCGGTGTCGGTCAGTAAAACCAAGTGGCTCGCGGTGACGAGGTTGGCCACCAGCGCCGCCAGACGGTCGTTGTCACCGAAACGGATCTCCTCGTCCGCCACGGCATCGTTCTCATTGACAATCGCCACAACGCCGAGTGTCGCAAGAGCTTCAAGGGTAGAGCGAGCATGAAGATACTGACCACGGTGCGAGAAGTCCAGGGGCGCCAACAGGACCTGGCCGACCGAGACGTCGTGAACGCCAAAAGCGCGCCGCCACGCGTCCATGAGCAGCGGTTGTCCCACCGCCGAGACCGCCTGGAGAGTAATGGAATCGGTGGGACGCGACCGACCATCGCCCACCACGCTCCACCCAGCGGTGATGGCCCCCGACGTGACCACGACGACGGACCATCCGTCGCGACGCAATGCCACCACGTCGGCGGCCACAATGTCGAGGACGTCCTGGGCCACGCCGCCCTCGTGATCGGTGACCGACGACGTGCCGATCTTGACAACGACGCTACGACTCGCCATCGTCGTCTCCCATGTCGAGACGCCCGTGGCGTGCGAGGCGTTCACGGCGCGTCACGCGATGGCGTTCTCCGCGGTCGAGTCCCGCGCCGACCTCGTCGCGCCACCATTCGAAGGTCAGCGGCCCGATCGTGACGACGTCGCCGTCGCGGGCGCCGGCGCGAGTGAGCACGCGGTCGACTCCTAGGGCCTTTAAACGTTTGACAATTTCGGCCAGGGCTTGATCGTCGGTGAGGTCTTGGAATCGTACGGCACGCTCAGCGGATCGTCCACGCACCTGCCAACCCCTCTCGCCGGTCTTCTCGAGGACGATTTCGTCGGGAACGGGTCGATGCACGACAATTTCGTGCTCGTTGACCTCGGCCTCGTGAGAGCGCACTTCGATGACGAGTTGGGCCAACTTCGCGCTTAAGGCGTCGATGCCGGCACCGGTCACGGCCGAGATCGTGGCGACACCATCGACGTCGTGGGCGGCGACGTCACCCTTGGAACCCACGACGACACGGGGACGCTCGAGCAAGTCCGCCTGGTAATCACCGAGTTCGCGCAACAAGATCTCAAGTTGCTCTTCGGGGCCGAGGGGCGCGAAGTCCGAGAGGTCCACCAGCACACACAGCACCCTGGCGCGCTCGACGTGGCGTAAGAAATCGTGCCCGAGTCCGCGACCCTCCGCGGCGCCCTCGATGAGTCCGGGGATATCGGCCATGACGAACTCGGTGGCGTCCTGGGGGCGGCCAGAGCGAGCGCCAACGCGCACCACACCCAGATTGGGTACCAGGGTCGTAAAGGGATAGTCGGCAATCTTTGGTCGCGCAGCCGAGACGCGCGAGATGAGCGTTGACTTACCCACGTTGGGAAAGCCAATCAGCGCGACGTCGGCCTGGAGTTTGAGCTCGATGTTGTACCAGCACTCCTCACCGATCTCACCCTGCTCGGCGAA
>PMTL01000198.1 GCA_003168075.1 Acidimicrobiaceae bacterium | reverse complement strand
TCGGGTGGTCAGCGTCAGGCGGTAGCGATTGGTCGCGCCGCAATGTGGGCGAAACACGTGATCATCTTGGACGAACCCACCAACCATCTTGGCGCTCGACAGTCACTCGAAGTGCTCAAGGTGATTACCGCGGCGAAGGAGCAGGGCTTGTGCGTGTTGTTCATTTCGCACACGTTGCCGCACGTTCTCGAAGTCACTGACCGCATCATCGTGTTACGACTCGGCAGGGTTGTGCGTGACTCTCTGACCTCGGAGTACACGGTGGAAAGTCTGCTCGGCACGATTACCGGACTCAGCGTCTGAGGACTTAAGTCCCCACGTGATTACAACGTCATCAGGTAGAGCGACCTACTATTCACACTGTTATTGAAACGATACAAGTGACAATCAGGTGAAACAATGCGTTTACATTGGTTCGTTTGGTGTTATGTTCTCATTGCCGTAACGCGGAAGCGTGACGGTTTTTGTTGCAATGCAAAACCGAGAGACGCCGTTGTGCGTCAAAGAGAGTTGGGGAGAAAAACATGAATTTCAGTAAAGCGAAGGGTGCCGCCTCATTGGTGGTTGCCGGAGCCTTCGTAGCGGCAATGTTCCCGGGCGTTAGCTCGGCGAGCGGTGCCATTACGGCCGGTTCTTTGAACACTGGTTACAGCACCATGCTGCTGCCGGCGATTCAGAGCCTGGCGGCGCACGCCAAGGGCGGCATCGGCGTGATTCTGCCGGACGAGACCACGTCGACCCGTTACGTCGAGTTCGACGCACCGGCGATGACCACGGCCTTTTCGGACGCGGGTCTGACGCCGGCCCAGTTCAACGTCCAGAATGCGCAGGGTTCAGACAGCCTCGCGATTGCCGACGCGGAAGCCGACATCTCGCACAAGGACAAGGTGTTGATCGTTGACGTCGAGGACTCGGCGACTGCCGCGACCATCCAAAAGAAGGCCAACCTTGCGGGTGTCAAGGTCATTGACTACGACCGCCTGTATTCCAAGGGCGCCGCGTACGTGAGCTTCAACAACGTCACCGTGGGTACCCTCATTGGTAAGGGCTTGGTCACTTGCTTGACCACGTTCAAGGTGAAGAGCCCCTTGCTCTACGTGATGGACGGTGCTGCTACCGACCCGAACGCTGCAGAGTTTGCCGCCGGTTACGACGCTGTTCTTACGGCCAAGGGTTTTGCTCCGAAAGAGGGCGGATCGGGTAACGCGAAGACCATCGCCGAGAGTGCTGGTACGTGGACGCCGTCAGTTGCATTGACGGACTTCCAGGGTGCCTACTCGAAGTCGAACAACAAGATCAACGCTGTTGTCACGCCAAACGACGAGAACGCCGCTCCGATCATTAGCTACCTGCAAGGCCTCGGCCTTGGACCCAAGACGATTCCCTTCACGGGCCAGGACGCGACGCTCCAAGGTTTCCAGAACATCATTTCTGGCTACCAGTGCGGCACTGTGTACAAGCCCAGCTGGGAAGAGGCTCAGGCCGCTGCCGTCGCCGCGTTGTACCTTGACGCTGGCAAGTCAATTCCTGCAAGCCTGTTGACGGGCAAGACGACAATTACCGGTACCTCAATCAACGTCCCGACGGTGGAGTTGAACCCGACCTGGGTGACGACCGCCAACGTTGAGAGCACCGTGATCAAGGACGGCGTCATCAACAAGTACGCGCTCTGCACGGGCGTGCGCCCGACGGTCAAGGGTCACCACCTGCCGACCTTCGCGGCTGACTGCAAGACGTTCGGAATTAAGTAAGCACTAACGCCAATGGACACCACCCCAGAGCCTTTTGAGTCAGTAATTGCAGGACCCCAGGGCTCTGGGGTGGCGCCATCGGATGGTCCACCGCTGTTGAGCCTGCGCGGCATCTCCAAATCATTTGGAGCCGTGCAGGCTATGCGGCACGTGGACCTCGACGTACCCGCCGGTCAAGTCACCGCGATAATCGGCGACAACGGCGCGGGAAAATCAACGCTGATTAAGACCATTTCGGGAATTTGGGCACAGAGTAGTGGCCATATCTTGTGGAAGGGTCAGGAAGTTCATATTCATACGCCTCGCGATGCGTCAGATCTTGGTATCGCGACCGTCTATCAGGATCTCTCCTTGTGCGACAACCTGGACATCGTTCAGAACATGTACCTCGGTCGTGAGACAACTAAAAAGGGGTTACTGAACGAGATCGAGATGGAGATTGCCACCAGGAAGACATTGTCTGACCTGTCGGTCTCCACGGTCAAATCAGTTCGTCAGCTCGTGGGCTCGCTCTCGGGTGGTCAGCGCCAGGCAGTTGCGGTCGCCCGCGCGGTCATGCGCGAGTCGGAGTTGGTCATTTTGGACGAACCCACGGCTGCCCTGGGTGTTTCGCAGACAGCTCAAGTTTTGGAGCTGATCCATACCTTGAAGTCTCACGGACTGGCGGTCATCGTCATTTCTCACAACCTCAGCGATGTTTTCGCCGTCGCCGACCGTATCGCCGTCATGTACCTGGGTACTTTGGTTCATGAGGGTCCCATTTCTCAATACGACACGGCCAGTGCCGTGGAACTCATCACAACGGGTCGCTCGAGTCGCGTACCGAACACCGTTGCGACGAGTGTCTAATTGAAAGGTCCATTGAAAAGTGTCAAGTGATTTGACCACCGAGCCCCTTTCCGAGCCGTCGCTGTCGGAAGTCGGGTTGCAAGGAGTTTCACCCTTTCAGCAATTGAAGAATCTGTGGAAGGGTGACAGCGGTCTCATTCCGATCATCATCGGTCTCGTCGTACTGGTTGTCTACTTCCAGTCCCGAAGTTCCGAATTCGATTCCGCTCAGAACCTGACGAACCTAGCGGTTCAATCATCGATCTTCATGCTCTTGGGTATGGCGGAGATTTGGTTGTTGCTGTTGGGTGAGATCGACCTCTCCGTGGGCGTAACGTGTGGCCTTTCGGGACTCGTCTCGACGATCTTGACCGATCCGCAGTATCACTGGTCGTGGTTCATTGCGATGCCCCTGGGGGTACTGACCGCCATGGGGGTGAGTGGCTTCTACGCGTTCTTCGTCATCAAGCTGCGCTTGCCGTCGTTCATCGTCACGTTGGCCGGTTTTCTTGCGGTGCAGGGCTTGCTCATCTACTTCGTGGACAAGCAAGGGACCGGCGGATCGGTGTCGGTCCAAGAAGCGGTCCTCTACGACCTCGTCGGTGGGCAGTTCACCGTGCTAGCCACTTGGCTGACTATTTTCATCAGCGTGGGTCTGCTCGCCCTGATGCTCATTCGCGGTAACGAACGACGAATCAAGCACGGTCTGGTGGCCCAGCCGCGTAGCATCATGTTGGCCAAAATCATTGGGCTCGTGTTGGTGGGACTGGCCATGGTGTGGGTCTTCAACTCGAATCGTTCGAACTTTTTGGTCTTGGAGGGCATGCCCTTCGCCATTCCTATTGACCTCGCCATCTTGGCCCTGGGCACCTTCATCTTGACCAAGACAAGGGCGGGGCGCTACATCTACGCCATTGGTGGCAACGCCGAAGCGGCCCGTCGTTCGGGAATTGCCGTGAATCGCTACCGACTGTTGGCGTTCTTGATGACCGGTTTCACGGTCGGTGTCGCCGGGCAGATCTACACCTCGCGGCTTGGTGGCATCTCCGACAGCATCGACAGCACGTTGACCCTCTACGCGGTAGCCGCGGCGGTCATCGGTGGCACCAGCCTCTACGGAGGACGCGGCAAGATGATCCACGCCGTCATCGGTGGCATCGTCATCGCGACGATCTACAACGGCATGGCCCTGCTGTCGATGGCGTCCGCAACGCAGTACATCGTCACCGCGGGCGTCTTGTTGGCGGCGGTCACGATCGACCAACTCGCTCGTCGCGGCAGCACCGTCCTCCGGTAGCGTCGCGTAGAAAATCTTTAGAGAAGCTCGTCCAGGTCGCCGCGCCGGATCTTGCCGTTCGAGGTCCGCGGGATGGCCTGGACGTAGCGAATCTCCTTGGGCTTGGCCCACGGACCGATTCCATTGACGGCGGCGTCGTGTAGTTGCTCGTCAAGTGAGACGTCGTCGCTGACGATGAGGGCGATGATTCGGTCTCCCCACTCGTCATCCTCGACCGAAGTGACCGCAACATCGATGACGCCAGGTACCGCGGAGAGCACCGCCTCGACGTCGTCGGGCCACACCTTCTCACCGCCCGAGTTGATGACGTAACCCAGACGCCCACGTACCTTCACCGCGCCATCGATGACGTCGCCCGCGTCGCCGGTGGGAAACCACTCGTCGTCGCCGTCGGGACCGACGATACGGGGCCGTGGTGAGCGTCGGTACGAACGAAAGAGCGTCGGGCTCGTCACGCACAACTGCCCGTCGATTGACGCGACGTTCACGCCGCGAAGGGGTCGTCCGTTGTAAATCACCCCCGAGCCGGTTTCGGTCATGCCCCACGTGGCGATGACGTTGTCGGCGAGTCGACCGGGCGGGCGAGTCCCGCCGAGCAGGACCACGTCAAAGCCACTGACGTCGTGCTTGTACAGCTGCGAACGCACCAGAGCGACGTGAGTGGCGCCGTTCTTTGCAGCGTTCGAAATGTCCTGGGGGTCACCCCAGAGCAGTCGGGCGTCGCCTAAGATCGCCCGCAGCAACACGGCTAGTCCCCCGATGTGGTTGGCCGGCAGACAGGGGTACCAGACGGGCGGCGATTCGCCGCGCAAGCTCTCTTGGGTCAGGGTCGCGCTCGCGCGAAGCGCGCCCCACGTCAGCTCGACGGCCTTCGGCATTCCGCTCGAACCCGAGGTCAACATGACCAGTCCGATCTCGTCATCGACGTCGAGTCCGGTATCGAGGTTGCTCATGAGTTGCGCATCGACGACGCGCGACGCGCCCAATGCGTGCAATTCCTCGGCGCGGCGCGCGGGCGAGACGCGTTGGTCGAGCACACAGAAGGCCTGGCCCGCGTCCACGCAACGTCGGAGGGCTGTTTCGAGGTCGGGTCCGAGGGGAAAATCAAGCGCGAGGAGCGATGCCACGAACGAACCTTAGGTCCCCCGGCACCGCGAAGTTGTCGAGGGGGGAGTCGAGTAAGGGGCGGTAGCGTAGGGGCATGGTGACGACAGTGATTTCTGGATCTCCTCACGACCCCGTGGATGACTTTCGCAATGGGCCGTTGCCGGCGTGGGAGACGCTGGGCGAGTACGAGGACATCATCTACGAATCGGCTGAGGGGATTGCAAGAATCACCATCAATCGACCCGAGCGGCGCAATGCATTTCGGCCCCAGACGCTGTTTGAACTGTCTGACGCATTCGAACGAGCTCGTGACGATATCGAAGTGGGCGCCATCATCTTGACCGGCGCCGGGGGAGATGCGTTTTGCTCCGGTGGCGACCAAAGGATTCGCGGTGACGACGGCTATATCGGCAACGATGAGGTGGCACGCCGAGGTGTGGGTCGACTGAACGTCCTGGACTTGCAGATTCAAATTCGGCGCTTGCCCAAGCCCGTGATCGCCCAGATCGCCGGTTACGCCATCGGCGGCGGACACATCTTGCACCTGGTGTGCGATCTCTCGATCGCGGCCGACAATGCGCGATTCGGGCAAACGGGTCCGCGAGTGGGTTCGTTCGACGGGGGATACGGTTCGTCGTTGCTCGCCAACACCATCGGCCTCAAGCGAGCCAAGGAAGTGTGGTTTCTGTGTCGCCAGTACGACGCCGCTCAAGCCCTCGAATGGGGTCTCGTCAATACCGTGGTGCCCCTTGATGACCTCGAAGGTGAGACCGTGGCGTGGTGCCGACAGATCCTGACGCTCTCGCCGATGGCCCTACGCATGCTCAAGTCTGGTTTCAACGCTGCCGAGGATGGTCTGGCGGGCGTACAGCAACTAGCGGGTGACGCGACGATGCTCTTCTATATGTCCGAAGAGGGCCAGGAAGGGCGCAATGCCTTCGTTGAACATCGCAAGCCCGACTTCTCGCGTTTCCCCAAGCGTCCATGAGCGTTCCTGGACCGGTCGAACGCTGGGTCCTCGCCGCGCGCGCTCGCACGCTGCCGGCCGCCACGGTGCCCGTAGTGATCGGTGCGTCCCTCACGCGCCCGCGGACCTACAACGTGACCAACACGCTCCTCTGTCTCATTATCGCCCTCGCCCTGCAGATCGGGACCAACTACGCCAATGACTACTCCGACGGCGTGCGCGGAACCGACGAGGCTCGCGTCGGACCGTTTCGCCTGACGGCTTCGAGGTTGGTTCCTCAGCGCGCGGTCAAGCGCGCGGCGTTCCTCTTCTTCGCCGTGGCCGCCCTGGCGGGACTGGCCTTGAGCATTCGCTCGACGTGGGTCTTCATCCCCTTGGGAATGAGTGCCGTGGCCGCGGGGTGGTTCTACACCGGTGGCCCCAAGCCCTACGGATACTTCGGATTCGGCGAACTCTTCGTCATGATCTACTTCGGCTTCGTCGCGACCGTGGGCACCGCCTTCGCCCAACACGGTCACATCCCCGCCGGCGCGTGGTGGTGGGGACTCACCACCGGATCGATGGCGTGCGCACTCTTAGAGGCCAACAACCTGCGCGACGTCGACGGCGACCAGGAGGCCGGAAAGAAGACGCTCGCGGCGCGCCTCGGACGACGAAGGGGTTCGTGGCTGTACGCGGTGTTCGTGGCCGCCGCGATTCTCGGCGCTGGTTTCGGCGGAGAAGGACTGGTGGGAGCGGTCGCCCTGGCGATGTATATTCCCGCCCTGCAGCTGGCGTTCTCTCACAAAATTGGTCGAGAATTGTTGCCGCTGCTCAAGCAGTCCTCGCACGCACAGTGGACCGTCGGAGCAGTGACGGCGATCGTGATGTTCGTCACCCGTTAGGCGAGGAAGTCTTCAATCGCTCGAGCAACTTGCTCGGGTTGTTCGAGGTGAGCGGCGTGTCCCGCGCCGATGATGGCGGCGAAAGTGCCGTTCGGCATCGACGCTGCGATGGCGCGAGCCTCGGCGACGAACTTGACGTCGAGTTCGCCCGCCAGTGCCAAGGTCGCTACGTCAATCGACGAGAGCGCGTCACCGAGCCATTCCTGGGTGCCGGTGCCCGCCAAACGCAGGCTCTGGGCGAGTCCCATCGCGTCACGACTGCGAGTCTCGGATTCGCCGTGGGGACCGAGGGTCGCAAAGAGCGGCTGGGCTAGCCATTCGCTTACGAAGACTTCAGTACCCACGTCACTCAGGTGCTCGGCCAACGCCTGGTCACGACTGCGACGCTGGGCGCGCTCGTCGGGGTCAAAGATCCCCCTTGAGGCCCCGAGGATGATGAGGCCCGACAGGCGCGTGGGGTCGGCGAGGGCCACGTGCAGGGCCACGCGAGCACCGAAGGAATACCCCCCGAGAATCACCGGTTCTGGCGGCAGGGCGTCGAGGACGAGGTCGGCAATCTCGGGTAACGACGCGCTGACCTGCGCCGCGTCGCCGTGTCCGGGCAGGTCCAATGTCAAGACTTCGTGATGACCTGCCAGAATGGTACGGAACTGACGCGCCGAGGCCCGAGTCTGGGTGAAGCCGTGGAGCCACGCGAGTGGTGTTCCCGACCCGTGTCGGTCCAGTGTGAGGAGTGGCATTGCAAAAGAGCGTACCGACCACGAGCGTCGTGCCGGCGACGAACAGCGTGCAGTCGACGTTCGCCGCGACCTTGGTGGATGAATGGGCTCGTCACGGCCTGACCGACGTGGTGATCTGCCCGGGCTCACGCTCCACTCCTTTGGCCCTGGCGATGGCGCGCCGCAGCGAGATTCGACTGCACGTTCGCATCGACGAGCGCAGCGCTGCATTCTTCGCTATTGGGCGAGCGCTGGTGACGCGACGTCCCGTGGCGATCGTCGTCACGAGCGGCACCGCCGCCGCGGAATTACACGCCGCCGTCGCCGAGGCGGACTTGGCGAACGTGGCGCTGCTGGTGCTCACCGCCGATCGACCGCCCGAATTGCACGGCGTGGGCGCGCCACAGACGATCGATCAACAACATCTCTACGGCTCGATGGTACGGCTGTACGAAGAGCCGGGAGTGGCCCGAAGCGAGGCGTCTGCGTCCTGGCGTCCCTTGGCGCAGCGACTCTGGCGCGCGGCGAGTGGCGTGTCGAGCGTGCCCGGTCCGGTGCATCTCAACGCCGCCTTCGTCGAGCCATTGCTCGGTGAACCCGCTGAACTGCCGGTCGCCCTGGATGATCGCGTCGACGATCAAGAGACTCGTGCACCACTTTTTGCCCAGGGACTAGGGCTGGCGGGCCAGCGCGTCCTGGCCGTCGTCGGTTCGGGTACTCCCGTGCAGGTCATTGACGATGCCCGATCACTGAACTGGGTGGTGCTCGGCGACGCCACCGCTCGGGGGTCCCTCGCTTACGCTGACCCGCTGTTGCGCCACGAGGATATCTGCGCGATCTTGGAACCTGATGTTGTGGTGCGATTGGGGGGAATCCCGGCTTCGAAGTTCTTGGCGCAACGTCTCGTCGAATGGGGCCGTCCGGTCATCGCCCTGCAGGGCGCCGGACCGGTGGCGGATCCCGACGCAGTGGTGACGCGTCGAGTGCAGGGACTGCCGAACCGCGACGACGCCGCTCAGTTCGGTGACGCCAACTACTTCACCCTCTGGCACCAAATCAGTGCGGGGTTGGACAAGCATCTGTCCACCTTGTGGGGCGAGCAGCTCGACGAAGTGCGCGTGGCGCGTGTGGTGGTCGACGCGGCGAACGACCACGAGGTGCCCCTGGTTGTGGGGTCGTCGATGCCAGTGCGTGACGTGGAATGGTGGAGTTCGTCGCGCAGCACCCAGGTCTACTCCAATCGCGGCGCCAACGGGATCGACGGTGTCGTGTCGACCGTCCTGGGTGTGGCGAGCGGCTCGCGCGCCATCGGTCTGGTCGGCGACGTGACGATGTTGCATGACGTCTCGGCCCTGGTCGACACGGTGGGGAACGACACGAGTTGTGTGCTCGTCGTGAGCGATAATCGCGGCGGCGGAATTTTTTCCTTCCTGGCTCAGGCCCGCGACGTGGAGACCGAAAAGTTCGAGCTCCTCTATGGCACTGCGCGTCCGCATGATTTGACGGCCGTGGCGAGCGCATTTGGCCACTTCGCGATGAGGGTCACCACGGCGTCGGCGCTGCGCCACGCGATTGACGAGCGACTCGCCCAGCCGGGACTCAGCGTCGTCGTGGCCGAGTTGCCCTCGCGCGATGACAACGTGCGGCGCCACGAGGAACTCAACTCCGCGGTCGGGAACTGGTGGACCCTCCAATGATGGGCGCTTTGCCCGCGTCACTGTTAGCTGCTTTCCCGTTGGCGTTCGCGGCCGGCCTGGTGTCCTTCGTGTCGCCCTGCGTCTTACCCCTGTTGCCGGGCTACCTCGCGTTCCTCGGTGGATCGGCCGGGCGGCTGGATACACGCTCCGGTCGAGGTCGAATGGTCGTGGGATCCTTCGCCTTCGTCCTTGGTTTCTCGGCGGTCTTCGTTAGCTTCGGCGCGTTCTTTGGGGAGTTCGGCGACACTCTCAAGGCCCACCAGCGGCCACTGGAGATCGTCTTCGGCGTCGTGACCATCGTGTTGGGATTCTTCTTCGCCGGGTGGTGGCCCTCGGCGTGGCTACAGCGCGAGCGTCGCGTGCACGTCTTGCCGCGCGCCTCGGTGCTCGGTGCTGGGCTATTGGGCATTTTTTTCGCGGTGGGATGGACTCCCTGTATTGGTCCCACCCTCGCGGCAATCGACGGACTCGCGGCGTCCTCGGCGGGCGCCACGGCACTGCGAGGCTCGATGCTCGCTTTCGTCTACTGCCTAGGTCTGGGCCTGCCGTTTTTGGTGGCGGCACTGGCAACCGAATGGATGGCGAGCGCCTCGGGGTGGCTGCGTCGCCACGCCAAGGTCATCGGCATCGTGGGGGGAGTGATGCTGATTCTGATCGGCCTGGCGGAACTGACGGGTCTATGGCAGACGTGGGTGTTGTGGTTGCAGATCCACCTGCCCTTCACGTCGAGTGTCTGAGAGGGGCCCTCGTAGACTGGTCGCTATGCGACTGCGCGATGATTGGGAATTTCGGGGCCTCGTCCACCAGATGACGGACGACACCTTGCTCGAGCGACTGAGCGCCGGCGGGGTGACCGCGTACATCGGATTCGACCCCACCGCGACGTCGCTGCACCTGGGTAGCCTCCTGCAGTTGTGCAATCTGCGCCGACTGCAGTTGTCCGGCAATCGCCCCATCGTCCTGGCCGGTGGCGGCACCGGCATGGTCGGCGACCCGAGTTTCAAAGCCGTCGAACGGCCACTGCTCAGCCTTGAGCAGATCGACGCCAATGTCGAGGGCATCCGCGAGCAACTGTCGCGATTCCTCGATTTCACCCCCACGGCGGGTACGTCACAGGCCGTGTTGCTCAATAACGCGAGCTGGCTGACGACCATCTCGTTGACGGACTTTCTGCGCGACGTGGGCAAGCACTTCACGGTGAATCAGATGGTGGCCAAGGAGTCAGTCAAGAGCCGACTCGACCGCGACGACGTGGGGCTGTCCTTCACGGAGTTTTCCTACATGCTCCTGCAGGCCTACGACTTCTTGCGCCTCAATATTGACCACGACTGCACGCTGCAGTTGGGTGGTTCGGATCAGTGGGGCAACATCACTATGGGTACCGAGCTCATTCGCAAGTCCACGGGTCGTGCCGCCGCCGGGCTGACGTCGCCGTTATTGTTGCGCGCCGATGGACAGAAGTTCGGCAAGTCCGAAAGTGGAGAGAACATTTGGCTCGACGCGTCGCTCACCTCACCCTTTGAGATGCACCAATACCTGCTGAATTCCGACGACGTCACCACGCCGGCCCTCCTGCGATTCTTTACCTTCCTCGACCATGAGACGATCACGGACCTGGACGAGGCCACAAAGGCCGTGCCCCAGGAGCGTCGCGCTCAGCGAGCTCTGGCCAACGCCGTGGTCGCCCTGGTACACGGCGAGGACGCCGCACGCAGCGCCGAACGAGCGGGCGAGGCTCTCTTTCAGCCTTCCATTGGCGAACTGGACGAGGCGACGTTGCTGACGGTGGTGGCGGACGCACCTTCGTCGATCTTCAGTCGCGCCGAGTTCGAAGGGGGCATTGACGCCGCGGAGTTGGTGGTGCGCTGCGCGCTCGCCAAGTCCAAGGGTGAGGCGCGACGCTTCCTCGAGCAGGGCGGGGTGTACGTCAACAATGTGCGACTCGAGCCCGACGCGCGCGTGGGTCTCGAGAGTACCCTTCACGAGCGGTACGTGGTGGTGCGTCGAGGTCGACGCGAGCTGCACCTCGTGGTCGTGGTGTGATCCGACGTCTCGTTGCCGTTGCCCTCGCGTCGTTGGCCCTAGCGGCCTGCGGTTCGGTGAGCCCCGGAACGGCGTTATCGCGTTGGTCCACCAGCAGTGCGCTACCGAGCGCCATTTCGCAGTTGACCTTGGACGCGCGCCACGCACTCAGCGCCCTAGAGACGCCGAGCATGACCAGCGCCCAACTGCACACCGTGTGCGCGGTGCTGGACTTCGAGACGTTGCAGGCTAACGCGTCTCTTCCCACCCCCGACGGCCAGACGACGAATTTGCTGTCGTCGGCCTATACCGACTTGGGCTCGGGGGCCAATGAGTGCTACGACGCGGGACACTCGACAGCCAAACGAACCCGAGCGGTCGACTTCTTGCACCACGCGGGCGCAGAACTCGCCGAGGCGCGCGCGCGTGTCGCCGCGGTCACGGCGAAGTCCTAGGAGTTACGCGGTTTCCGACGCCGGACGGGGTCGCAGGTCGATCTCGAGGCGCAAGATGCCGTCTTCGAGCGTGGCGGTGGCGTCGCCCAGCATGGCGTAATCCTGAAAATCGACGGTCGCCGCCTCGAGAAACCGCTGGCGGTCGGCACCCTCGACCGGGGGTAATCCTCGGCGGCGAACGGCCGCGGCCCTTTCGCGAAAACGGGCAATCATTTCATCAGGTTTGAACTCGCTCACGCGGCCATGTTAGGGGCTCGAGGCTTCGGAGGAGTTGGTACAATAGAAGTCCGGCTCAGTTGTGCTGAGTCTCGGTCGCCGCCAGTTATGGACCGCGGCCAGTGAGGAGTTAACGTGAAAAAGGGCCGCCACCGTCGGTTTGTTGAAGCTCGTGAGCTCAAGCGTTCTACCGGTCCACGAGCGACGACGTGCGTCGAATGCGGAGCGGCACCCGAAGATGTGCACGCTCAATGGTGTCTCGTCGAAGAGGACCGCTACGACGAGATTCTCGGTTCACTTCCTCGCCCGACGTTCACCGAAGAGGACCCGCTCGCCGCGGAGAACTAAAGACGTCGTCGGATGACGGGATGCGGCAGGGGTGTGCCGCGCTGAGCGCGATCCGTAATTAAGTCGAGCAACGTCGCGTACGCCCGTTCGCCCATGATGGCGACCAACTCGTCGCTCATCGAATCCACGACTCGGGTGGCCCCAACGAAGGCGGCCGGATCCTCAGTGCACCACCAGTGGAAATCGCTTCCTCCCGAGCCCCAATCGGGGCGGTCCCACTGGGCGATGCGCGTCACCAAATGACCATTGGCCAAAGTGACGTCCTCGCGCCGTAGGGGTAGCTGCCAACAGACGTCGGGTTTGAGGGGAATGTAGCTTTCGTCGTTGTCAATTGCCAGCACGTGCAGAGCACATCCGGCTCCGCGGTGAAAGTCCGGGCGGTTGAGAAAGATGCAGGCGTCGTCCACCAGTTTGGTGACCGCCTCACCATTCTTCTTCACCCGCGTGGTGCTCTTCTTGCCCTTGGCTTTGAACTGCCACTGGTCCGAGGTCAATCTGGTCGCGGCGAGTTCGACCCTCTGGCGGTCGTCCTCGTCGGTGAAGTGCGCCCCGTAGCTACAGCATCCCTGCACTAATTCAGGCGTCGGCTGGGTCAAGACTCCCTGG
>PMTL01000032.1 GCA_003168075.1 Acidimicrobiaceae bacterium | reverse complement strand
TTGTTGGCGTTGGTCCAGATCTCAATCTCCTGCTGACGGCGTTCGTCGTCGACGATGACTCCGCGGCGGTAGTTGAGCTCGACTTTGGCGGCCTGCTCTTCGTACTTGTTCAAGATCTCGGCCTTCTCCGACGTAGTGACGACGTCGTCGATCGAGATGGTGAGACCCGACTTGGTGGCGTAACGGAATCCCAGCGACTTGATGGCGTCGAGCGCGTTGGCGACCTCCTGGCGGCCGAAGCTCGCCGAGATGTCTTCCACGATCGAACCAATCGGTGTCGCGTTCTTTCCGATGAGCTCATTCACGAAGCGAAAACCAAAGGGCAACGCTTCGTTGAAGAAGACTCGGCCGGGCGTCGTGAGCAGCGAACGGCTCGCGCCGCTCACGTCGATACCCGCCGCCTCGAGGCGCGTGTCGAGGGAAGATCCCTCGAGCGGACGAATCTCCACCGGCGTACGTAACGTGATCACTTTGTCCGCCAGGGCGTTCTCAATCTCGTAGACGTGACGGAAAACCCGGGGGTTCTCGATCTTCTCGTTCGCCGGCAGGGTCAGGTAGTAGGCACCAAAGACCATGTCCTGTGCCGGTTCCGTGATGGGTCGACCCGTGGCGGGCGTGAAGATGTTGTTCGTCGAGAGCATCAAGATGCGCGCCTCGGCCTGGGCTTCGGCCGACAGCGGCACGTGCACGGCCATCTGGTCACCGTCGAAGTCGGCGTTGAAGGCCTTGCAGACGAGCGGGTGGATCTGGATGGCCTTTCCGTCGACCAGCACGGGCTCGAAGGCCTGGATGCCCAGACGGTGCAACGTCGGAGCGCGGTTGAGCAGGACGGGGTGCTCGCGGATGACCTCTTCGAGGACGTCCCACACCACGGTCTTGCGGCGCTCGACCATGCGCTTGGCGCTCTTGATGTTCTGGGCCATTTGGGTCTCGATCAAGCGCTTCATGACGAAGGGCTTGAAGAGCTCGAGGGCCATCATCTTGGGCAGACCACACTGGTGCAATTTGAGCTGGGGACCCACCACGATGACCGAACGGCCCGAGTAGTCCACGCGCTTACCCAGCAGGTTCTGACGGAAACGACCCTGCTTACCCTTGAGCATGTCCGAGAGACTCTTCAGCGGTCGGCCACTCTGACCAGCCACCGGACGTCCGCGACGACCATTGTCGAAGAGCGCGTCCACGGCTTCTTGGAGCATGCGCTTTTCGTTGTTGACGATGATGTCCGGCGCCCCGAGGTCGAGCAATCGCTTGAGTCGGTTATTGCGGTTGATGACGCGGCGGTACAGGTCGTTGAGGTCCGAGGTCGCGAAGCGACCACCGTCGAGCTGGACCATCGGGCGAAGGTCTGGCGGGATGACGGGAACGGCCTCGAGAATCATGGCGCGCGGGTCGTTGAGACGGTGCCCGTGCGCGTCGCGACGATTGAACGACTGCACGATGGCCAGGCGCTTCAGGAACTTGGCGTGGCGCTGCGCCGAGAGCGGCTTGCGGCCGTCCTTGGCGTCAATCATCTCGCGCATGAGGCGCTCTTCTTCGTCCAGGTCCATCCGGTCGATCAGCTGCAGGATCGCGTTCGCGCCCATGCCGCCTTCGAAGTACTCGCCGTAGCGGAACTCCATCTCGCGGTACAGGACCTCGTCCTCGATGATCTGACGCGAGTGCATGCCCTCGAAGGTGTCGAAGGCCTGCTTGGCCAGTTCGCGCTCTTCGGCGAAACGGCTGCGCACGGCGTCGAGCTCCTTTTCGGTGCCGCGTTGCAGGGCCCGAAGCTCAGACTCCTTGGCGCCGTCGGTCTCGAGCTTGGCGGCGCGCGCCTCGATGTCCTTGAGCTTGGTGTCCAGGGCCTTCGCTTCGCGATCGGCGATCTCGAGCTGTTCCTCACTCAGGCCCTGGCGCAACTCGGCCAAGTCCTCGTGACGGCGTTCGACTTCCACGTGGGTGACCATGTGGGCGGCGAAGTAGATGACCTTCTCGAGCTGCTTGGCCTTGAGCTCCTCCTTGGGCGCGGTGCCCATGAGGAGATAGGCCAGCCACGAACGGGTACCGCGTAGGTACCAGATGTGTACGACCGGGGCCGATAGGGCGATGTGACCCATGCGGTCGCGACGGACCTTGTCCGACGTGACCTCAACACCGCAGCGCTCACACACGATGCCCTTGAATCGCACTCGCTTGTACTTGCCACAGGCGCACTCCCAGGCCTTCTGGGGTCCGAAGATCTTCTCGCAGAACAGGCCGTCCTTTTCGGGACGCAGGGTGCGGTAGTTGATGGTCTCGGGCTTCTTCACTTCTCCCGAGGACCAGCTGCGGATGTTCTGGGCGGTGGCCAGACCAATGCTCAGTTCGTCGAACTGGTTGACGTCGAGCGGACTCATGACAACTTCCTTTCTGCGGCGCGGCGAGCGTCTTCTTCGTCAGATCCGCGCTCGGGTCGACTGATGTCGATGCCCAGTTCGCGGGTGACCGAGAAGAAGTCCTCTTCCGTGTCGGCGAGGTCCACGTGGGCGCCGACCTTGTCGCGCACTTCCACGTTGAGACACAATGACTGCATTTCCTTGATGAGAACCTTGAACGACTCGGGGATACCCGGCTCGGGGAGGTTCTGACCCTTGACGATGGACTCGTATGCGCGTTCGCGGCCCTTCATGTCGTCGGACTTGACCGTCAACAATTCCTGCAGGGCGTAGGCGGCACCGTAGGCCTCGAGGGCCCACACTTCCATCTCACCGAAGCGCTGGCC
>PMTL01000233.1 GCA_003168075.1 Acidimicrobiaceae bacterium | reverse complement strand
TCACATCTCCATCGAGCAGCGAGCCACGGTGGGCGTCGTGGTCTGGGGCGCCGAGGACGCGACCGACATCGACCTATTGCAGAATGCCGACGTCGCCCTCTACGAGGCCAAACAGCATCATCGGGGCAACTTCGTACTCTACGAATCCTCCATGCACGAAGAAGCCAGCAACCGTTTCATGCTGATCCAGGACCTGCGTAACTCACTCGCGCGCGCAGAACTGCAACTTTTCTACCAGCCCATCGTTCGGCTGTCCGACACGAAAGTGGTGGGCTTCGAGGGACTGATTCGCTGGCATCACGCTGAGCGTGGCTGGGTGCCGCCGATGGAGTTCATCCCCCTCGCCGAGCGCAGTGACACCATCTTTGACATTGGAACCTTCGCTATCGAGTCCGCCGTCGCGGCCGCCGCGGCATGGTCGCGACAGTCGACGCCGGACGAAGCGCCGTTCGTTTGCGTGAACTTGTCGGCCAAGCAGTTCCACTCTTCGAACCTCGTGCCCCTCATCGAAGCGGCCCTCAGCCGTCATCAGCTCTCGCCGTCACAGCTCATCTTGGAGATCACCGAGGGCGTGGCGATTTCGAATTTCGGTGAGACGATGAACACGCTCAGTCGTCTCGAGCGCATTGGTGTTGGTCTGGCGCTCGATGACTTCGGCACCGGCTTCTCGTCCCTGTCGTACCTGGCCAAGATCAATCCGCGCATCATCAAGGTCGACCAGTCCTTCGTGCGATTGGCGAGTGACAGCCCACGCGACGCGACGCTGCTCGAAGCAATCGTGACCTTGGGCGTGAATCTCAATGTCACGATGCTCGCCGAGGGCGTGGAGACCACCGATCAGTTCGCGCGCCTCGTAGGCCTCGGTTGCAAACTCGCCCAGGGCTTCCTCTTCTCTCCCGCCGTGCCCAACGAACAAGCGAGCACCATGGTGGGCAGCAATTTCCATGCTCAAGTCGGTGCGCTCAACCTGGCCGACGTCACCGCGCGCACCGCGAAAAAATTGTTTGACGACTAGAGAGCGGTGCGTCGTTTATGACTGGCGAATGCTGGCGTCGAGTTCAACGAGTCCACCCTGACGACCGCCGTAAGTGACCTGCAACGTCGCCACTTTTTCTCCCCACGCCTTCACGTTCGATCCCCGAGGATCGACGACGCCGACGTTGACGTCGAAGATACCGTCGAGCAGCGGAATATTCGGCAGGTCAATGCCAATGGTGTTGGAGCCGGGGCGTAAATTGATCGGAGCACCCTGAGCGTCAGAACGACTCACGAGGACGCCGGCGCGCGAGAAGATTTCCAGCACGAAGTTGCCGCTATAGGCGGTCACCGAGGTGATGTGCACGTCGAAGTGCATGCTGGCGCCACTCTGCACGTCAAACGAGCCCGTGGGTGTCGTGACTGAGTCAATGTGAACGTCGCCGCTCTGGTGCTCGTTGACTTGGTTCGAGGGAGTGTCGCCGAGCAAGTGCTCGCGGAAGATCCGCAATGACTCCGCCACTTCGCCATTGGCAATCATGTGACCCGACTCAAGAACGATTGCGCGACTCGCGAGCGCACGAATCTGGTCCGCCGAGTGGGTCACGAGAAGAATTGCTCGACCCTCCTGTTGAAAACGCCGAATGCGGTCGATGCACTTGGCCTGGAAGCGTTCGTCGCCCACCGCCAGCACCTCATCGATGACCAAGATGTCGGGATTGACATTGACGGCGACGGCAAATGCCAAACGCACGTACATGCCGCTCGAGTAGAACTTCACTGGCGTATCGATGAAGTGCTCGATCTCGGAGAACTCGACGATGTCATCAAAGATCTGGTCGACGCGCTTCTTCGAGAATCCCAACATGGTGCCGTAGAGGTAGACGTTGTCGCGACCCGACAGTTCTAACTGAAATCCTGCGCCGAGTTCCAGCAGCGCGGCCAGAGATCCGCGGAGGCGGATCTCACCCGTCGTGGGCTGAAGAACCCCGCAGATGCACTTGAGCAGCGTTGATTTTCCCGACCCGTTATGGCCGATGATCCCCACCGTCTCGCCCTCTTCCATCTGAAAGGAGATATTGGCCAGAGCCGAAAAATCCTCCGAGTGGCCCGTCCTCGGGTGCAGCAGTCGCTCCTTCAAGGACTGGTGACGTTCGTAGTGGATCTTGAACGACTTTGAGACGTCAGCGACGTCGACTACCGTCGCCTTCATTTAGAGCTCCGACTCAAAGTTGCCCTCAAGCCGACCGAAGATAATAAGCGAAATCAAGAAGAGGCCGATCATGATCACCAACATGAGCAAGTTGAGATAGAGGTACGACGACGGTTGCCACACCGGCAGCATCTTGATAGGGAGGTGGGTGATTGTTGACTTCACCAGTGTCTTGACGTAGAAAGTTCGTTGGAAAGTGAGGACGATGAGTGCCATAGGATTCATGAAGTAGAACCACTTCAAATGATGCGCGGCTAACTGGCCCGCCAGGGAGTTCTCGTAGGAGTAGACCACTGGCGACATCCAGAACCACAACTGCAGTAGCACTTCCATCAGGTGCTTCATGTCCCGCATGTAGACAGTGAAGGCCGACATGACGATCGACACCGACGCGGCGAAGAGGTAAAGATTCGCGAAGGTAATCGGCAGAATCGCGAGCATGTTCCACTCGGGCGCGTGGTGAAAGACGAACAAGAAAATGATCAGGACGCAGAGCTGGATAAGGAAGTAAATAACCGCTGATCCCACGCTCGCCAGCGGCAGGATCTCACGAGGGAATGACACTTTTTTGACCAGACCCGCGCGGTCCACGATGACGCCCGTGGCCGAGAAAACGGCGTTTTGGAACATGTTCCAGACAATGAGCCCCGAGAACAGGAAAATCACGTAATTGGGGTAGCCGTTCTTCAAGACCACCGAAAAGACGAGGTAGTAGATGCCCAGCGTGAACGCGGGGTTGAGCATTGACCACAGCAATCCCAGCGCCGAGCCCTTGTACTTGATACGAATGTCCGAGATCACCAGGTTGTGCAATAGTTCGCGTCGACTACGCAAATTGACGAGTCGGGCACCCAACTTGACGCGCGCGCTCATGACGCGAACTGGCGCGTGCGAGAGCCCTTCGTGAACCGCCTCAGACGAGGTGGGGTCTTCCATTACACCCCTTGGCGCAGCGCGGACCGATCGATGACGGCGTCGATGAAGCCGTACTCCAGGGCTTCCTGGGCCGTGAACCAACGGTCGCGGTCCGAGTCGGTCTCGATACGCTCAAGCGACTGGCCCGTGTGAAACGAGATGCGCTCGGCGAGCATCGTCTTCATGTAAACGATCTGCTCGGCCTGAATCGCGATGTCCGACGCCTGGCCCTGCATCCCGCCCATCGAGGGTTGGTGCATCAAGATGCGGCTGTGGGGCAATGAGAAGCGCTTGCCGTTGGTTCCCGCGCACAGCAGGAACTGACCCATCGACGCGGCCATGCCAACGCAGATTGTCCGAATGTCGCAATTGACGTACTGCATGGTGTCGTAGATCGCCAGTCCGTCGTACACGGATCCGCCCGGTGAGTTGATGTAGAGACTGATGTCCTTATCTCGGTCTTCCGCTTCGAGTAGCAGAAGTTCGGCGCAGATTCGATTGGCGGTGTTCTGGTCGACTTCGGATCCCAAAAAGACGATTCGCTCACGCAAAAGGCGCTGATTGAGATCGTT
>PMTL01000183.1:8592-14047 GCA_003168075.1 Acidimicrobiaceae bacterium | reverse complement strand
CCCCCGACCGGCTGAGTGTAAATCAGCTGCTCTGACCAACTGAGCTAAGCGCCCGCGAAGAGACCAGTCTAGGTGACCACACTTCCGCGACGGTAGTGGCTCAAATCGTGCCAACCGAGAGCATGAATGTGAGCAACTCTGGGGAGCCGCAAAAGACTGGACGACGAACCACAGCCGCCGACGTGTCGAGGTCCTCATCGAAGTAGTCCGCGGCGATGCCGCCGGCCTCGCGAAGAATGAGCAGTCCGGCCAGGTAGTCCCAGGGATTGAGCGTTGAATGTTGGGCGACACCGTAGACGTCGAGCGAACCGTCGGCAACGAGGCACACCTCAAGACTCGCTGCACCGAATGACCGGTATTGGGCCCAGCCCAGGTGACGCGACGGGAGTCCCGAAAATGCCATGATCGACTTGGCGACTTCAGTCTGACCACTGGGAAAAATTCTCTCGCCGTCACGAGTTGCGCCCGCGCCCTTCTCCGCTTCGAAGACCGTGCCTGTCGCTTGGTTCATCACCAGACCAGCAATGATCTCATCACCGTTCATTACCGCCAACGACGTTGCGTAGAACGGGACGCCGTGATCACAGTTCGTCGAACCGTCGATGGGATCGACCACGACGGTGTACTGACCGTCGCCAGTGACGCCTGATTCCTCACTAACCACGCGAAATCCCGCGCCGGTGAGGACTCGCAGCGCCACGTCGTCGGCGACCACGTCCAAGTGGTACTGCGTCGCGCGCTGGCCCGAATAACCCCGTCCGCGCTGGGTTGACACGGCGTCACGAATCTCGAGTGCGCATCGGCGCAGGGGTTCGAACAGGCTCATCGTCACGTGTCCACGGTAGTGGCGACGAAGACTAACCTGAGAGACAATGGCCGCAATTGACGTAGCTGGTTTCGTAGCAGACCTCAAGGATCACGCAGTCACCCACGGCTTTCACGTGCACGACGAACGACACTTCGTGGAGACCTATTCCCTGCGCCAGGCGTGGGAGGTCGATTTGCACCCCGAAGACGGCTGCGGTGGGCCCGTCGACCTGCACATCGAACTCGACGTGGATCCGCGAACACTGTTGGCCTTCGAAGACGCCGTTTTGGGTCTTCCCGACGACGTCGACCCACCCGACGAATTTCACTTTCCCCTGGTTCTCACCTGGAGCCTGCCGCCCATGCCCCACGGCCCCGACCTGCTTCGTCTCGCCATCGACCTGGCTCCGGTGGGCGGCATGGAGATGCCCCTAGAGGTCACGGCGACCGACTCGTTCTCGTCACCCACCGAGACCAGCGAACGGCGCATCTCGATTGTGGCGCGACGGGCCATTTCTCTCTCGCAGGTGTCCAAGGGCGAGGACCCGTTGTGCGAGGTCTTCGAACGCGGGCGTGGCGTAAGTGACTACCTGCTCCAAGCCGCCGACTCGTGGCTCGCCTAAGGAACCTCGGCGTCGTTGCCTCGCTGCTGGCGGCCGGGGTGTTACTCACTTCGTGTGGCTCGGGATCAGCCGTGGGGGAGGCGCGCACGTCGTGTCAGTACGTGCAGCGGGCTCTGGTGCTGCAGACCAAGAGTGAGGCCAAAGGCCTCTCGGCGACGAGGAGCAACGTCCTTCAGGGTCAGGCCATGAGTGAACTCCTGAAGGGGAGTTCTTCGGCGGCCGCGGCCACCTCGAGTGATGGTAGTTGGAACCCCCTCATGACGACCATCGCCGAGGCGGAAAGGGTGCCTCTGCACAATCTGGTGCCGGCCCTCACGCGACTGTGCCAGGTGGCTGATTCGTCGACGCCCTATCTGTAGAGGCCGTGCGCTAAATCTTCGCCGGAAAACGCTGGTAGAGCCAGGCGAGAGAGTTCACCTGGGCAATCGCCTCGTCCCAGCCGTCGAGCAGCGACTCCAGGTGGTCGTGGCTGGCCACTTGGCCAATGACGACAACGGTGAGTTCGCTCACCGGTTCTGACGACGGATACCAGTCACCGAAGGCATCTTCGGTGATCGTCGCGTCGGGCTCAATCATGATGTAGAGCTCGCCGGTTGCTTCGACCCACGACAACTCGTAGTGATTGCCAACACTGTCAGTCCATACGTCACCGTATTCGAATTCCGCGCTCTCGCGACGCGCTTCATTGCTCTCGTAGAAGGTTTCGAGGTCCATGCGCTCAGCCTACGCCACCGCCATTTGTGTGTGTCCCCCTATGTGTGCAGAAGTGCGTAAGAAATGGGGTGACGCGTGGTGCGCGCCTAGGTCCCGCCAGCACTGAACTCACGGTCATGACAACTTCGCACGACTACCTCGGACAACTTCGCGACGATTGGCGCTGGCACGCGCGTACCGACGAGTCGCGCCGCGCGTGCCAGGTGCTGCAAGAACGCCACCCGGGACTTACTCTGGAGGGTCTCGAGAACCTCGGCGACGTGGTCAGCGCTCTCGACACACTCGGAGGGCGCAGCGTGATCGAGCGAGCCCGCGTCGTCCAGGCTCTCCTCGTCGAGGCGTCCGATGAGCTCATCCGTCGCGCGTTACTTCAGACGCTGCTACCCGGGGTGATCAGCGTCTGTCGCCAGCTCCGATTCGGTCAGGGCATCGTCACCGAACCCCACGAGACTGTCGCCATGGCGGTGTCTCTGCTGGCCGAACTGATTCGCGATTGGGCCGGCCAGTCGCGGCCCTACGCCGCTCCCGATCTGCTCTCGGCCCTGCGGGGACGTCTTCGTCGTTGGCTACTCAAGGAAAAGAAGGCACGCCAGTACGAGACCTTCGCCGGCGACCTCGAGCCGGTCGCGGCGACGATCTCGCCGCTCCTGACGCGCCTCGAGACTCTGTGCCAGGGTCCTCACGAACGATTGGCGCGCTTGACGTATCAGTGCGTGTTCGCGGGTATTCCCCTGCAGGAACTGGCTCGATCCGATCATTCGTCCGTACCGACGCTCAAGAGCGAATTGCAGGTCTTCGCCCTCGCGCACCTGCTCGGATGAGGGAGTTTCTCGCCGAGCCGCCCCAACTACCTCTAGTCTTCGATAACCATGGCCCCACGTCGGTTCACGCTGCGCAGTTCTCACCTCCTGATGTGGTCGAGTCCCCTGCTGTTACTGGTACTGGTCTTCACCTTGAACTCTCGACCGCTGCACTCCATCGTCACCACGACGACACGTCCCTCGCCGGCGACGACTACGCCCACGGCGACCACGCCGACCACGTTGCCCCCAACCACTACGACGAGTACGACGTCGACGCTTGCCAGTCCGCAGGTGCTGACCTCGACGACTTCACACCGCGTCCCTGTCGCTACCTCGACGACGACGTCGACGTCGACGACGACGACCGTGTCGCACGCGCCCTCCTCCGACGCGACCACGACGAGCGTCGTCGCGATCGACACCTCCAACGAAGAAAAAATCCACGGGCAACTGACTCTCGAGTCACCCGACGTCATGGTTCCCCTTCGCGGCCCGGGACAGTGGACTCTTCTCGTGTCGCACGAGGTGTCGACCAGCCTGGAATGCGATTCTCACTCCTCCGTCGTGAGCACCACAGTGCGCGTCGTGACGAATCAAAAGTGCCAATTGGTCATCATCACCTTGACGGGAGCGCCAACCACGTGGATACTCCGGCCCGTCCAGTAAGGAGCTTCGCTGCCGGCCCCCTCCAGGGTGGGGCGCTCGCCCTCTACTTCGCGTTGCTGCCCTACGTGGTCGAGACCAAGTGGCGCTTCTCGTACACGATCACGAGCGGCGCGCTACTGCGCGACCTCTTGGTGGGACTGGCCATCTTCTGGCTGGTCTTCCTGGTTCTGCTCGTCATCTACGTCAATCAATTACGACATCGACGGGTTCTCCCAGCGAACGGCTGCGCGTGGCTAGCGGCCCTCGTCATCATGGCGCTGCCCTTTTTGGTGTCCTCGAGTGCACAAGCCGCGACAACACTGCACCACTCGCCCACTGACGTGGCCGCGCAGAGCGCTACGGGCTCGACGGAACCGACGGAACCGACGGCGACTACCGTGGCACCGCCGAGTCACCAGATTGTCGACAACACCGTCCACGAGCACCCCCGGGGTCATGGCGGCCATGATCCGAGTCCCGAGTCCCCACCCCAAGTGCAGATGATCACTCTCGCCCTTATGGTCAAGGGGCGCCGTGACCAAATGCGTCGATCACTCGCGACACTTCACGACGATGAGCTCGACGAGGTGGCTCGACTGCTCAGTGACCCCGACGTCCAACTCATTGCACAACTGCGCGACGTCGTGGGTTCAGACCGCGACGGCGAGGTCCTCGCTACCAGTTCGACATTCGAGGTGGAAGCCCGGCTCGACTTCGACCCCGTCGTTGTGGCGTTGATTGGTGAACGCCCGGGTGGCCTCGCCTTGGGCTACGCACGTGAAGGAGGTCGACTCCCGATCGACCTCAATTGGAGCGACGATGAGCTCAAGGAGCGGATCGTCGCGCTTCATGACGGCAACGTCACCTTCGCCCACGGCGACAACGAGCTCATGCGCGCCCTGGCTCGACGCCGCGACCTCTCGACGATCGTGGTGTATCTCGGAGACCCCGCGGACCTCGACGACGAATTGCGCGAGTTCTGCGTCACCGTGCGCGCGGCCAGCGGCACCGTGCACTACCGCGAACCAGCGGTGCGCGACGAGCGCGAGGTGCGCGTTGAATTGCTGCGCGCCTACCCCCAGGTGGGCGGGATTGTCGACGATTTCACCCCATCGCTGAGGCGCCGCTGCGTAGAAATGGTGGCCTACTTAGCGATGCACGCCGGCGAACCGGTCACCGGAGACCGCCTACGCACGAGAGTACTGTTGCACGCCAACGTTGACGCCTCCAAGACCACTCTCACGAACACCGCGTCGTCGGTGCGGCGCGCTCTGGGCAGTGACGTCCAGGGGTACCTGCTCGAGCCAGTGTCCTCAGGTCTCTACCAATTGCGCGGGGTCGGCCTCGACGTGGCCGACTTTCACCTACTGGTGGCGCGAAGTCGCCGCGTGACCAGTGACGAGGCCCACGATCTCTACGTCGAGGCGCTGCGCCTCGTGCACGGCGAGCCACTCGCAAGCGTGCTCAAGGGATTCGAGTGGTTTACCTTCGAAGGTCACCGCGCACAACTGCAGCGTGATGGTGAATGGGTCGCCCTCGCCCTGCACGACTCCGCTCTCGCGCGCAACGACGTCGAGACGGCCTTTTGGGCGCTGCGCCAGGGCCTCTTGCTCGACCCCGACTCTGACGTGCTACTCGACGCGCTCGAGCGCGTGCCGCGCCTACGCCAATTTGGCGGCGATGGAGCCAGCACTGCGCAACACCAGGCCGTCCGCCCCGACCGCGCTATAGCGATGAGTTGGGCGTTCGAGCGCTTCGGTCGCTAGATCACTCAGTAGCGTCGAAAACGCCAGAGGCGGATCGACGAAGAGGTGCTTCGAGAGCGAGCCGGGGATGGTGTTGACCTCGTTGACGTAGAGCTCG
>PMTL01000183.1:0-8556 GCA_003168075.1 Acidimicrobiaceae bacterium | reverse complement strand
GCAGTGGGCGAGCGTCGAATCGGCTTCTCAATCGCCGAGAGTTCGACGTGGGGAAACGTTCGCACCGCAATCTGTACGTCGGTGAGGTCCGAACGGAACGGTTCGACGACACAGCCGCGCGCGAGGTGCACGTTGGTGACGAGTCGGGCCCGAGCCGTCGCGAGGTCGGCGACCACGTCGATGCCGATCGACGAACCTCCGAAGCGCGGCTTCAAGATGTAGGGTCCGTCAAAATCCAACTCGGTGGTGTCGCTCGTGAGGAGCGCCCGCGCCAGCGAGGGCAACCCGGCCTCGGTGATCAACGAACCGAACACCCACTTGTCCATGCCGATCGCCGCCCCGGCAACGCTCGGACCGCTGTAGGCGACACCCGCGAGGTCGAGAGTACCCTGAATGGTTCCGTCCTCGCCGGGACCACCGTGGGTGGCCATGATGATGGCCTCGAGCTCAAGACGACGCTCTTTCGAAAGTCGCCCGCCCATCGCGTAAAAGCCGCCGTCGAAACCCACGCGAAGTGAGAGTTCACTGGCGCCCTTGGGCACGCCGTCGAGAAATGACTCGGCCTCGGTCGTGGCCGCTACCTGGAAGAAGTCACCAGTCTTGGTCCAGTAGATTCCCACCGCGTCGCCGCGCCCCTGATGCAGTTCTCGCAGGGCCAAGAGGCCGGTCAAAATCGAAATATCGTGCTCGGGGCTCGGGCCACCAAACAACACACCTACTGTCACTCACTACCTCGCCGCTGGTCTCAGCCATCAAGGGTAGTGGTCGGGCAGGTNNGCAGGTCGTTGAGGTACAACACGCCATCACCCGCGACGAGCGACTCACGAACCCACGCCACGGCGGCGTCGCGAACGCGAAAATTCCGCGCGTCATGGCCGTAACCGTGAGACAGCGCTCCGATATTGGTGCGTCCGACGATGGCCAGTTCCACCCCGCGACGGGCGATGTCGCGCGCCAATTCCTCGTTCTGGTCGCTCTGTTCATCCCCGAGTTCGATCAGCCCCGGAGTCACGACCACGCGTCGGCCGGGGAGGTGCAGGCCCGTCAAGACCCCGAGCGACACCCGTGCGCTCGCGGGGTTGGCGTTGAAAGTGTCGTCGACCACGACGACGCCCGACGCCGCGGTCGTCACGGTGGCGCGACTGGCCACCGCTTGTATGCCGAGGAGCCGCCGCGGCAACTCAGAGACCAGCGCGCCGACCTCGAGCGCCGCCGCGATGGCGCACGCCACGTTGGTGGGTTGCACGCCCAGAATCGGATTCATCTGAGCCACGTCGTTGCCGTCGACGTAGACGTGCCAGAGGCTCTGCTCGGACGTCACCCGCACGTCAGCGGAAGTCGACGTCGATCCGGCGGTTCGTACTCGCCGGTCGCCCAGGCGCGCGGGCCACGTCGCCAATCGCGCATCGTCGACGTTGACGACGACGACCCGAGCCCGTTCGGTGACCTCGAACTTGGCCGCTTCGATCACGTCGAGGCTCTTCATCCTCTCGAGGTGCACGGGGCCGATCGCGGTCACGATCGCGACGTCCGGGGGACACCACGCACACAGCTCGCGAATCTCGCCGGGACCGTACGTGCCCATTTCGGCGACGAAGACCCGGGTATCGTCCGCGAGATTCTCGTTGATCGCGCGCGAGAGTCCCGCACGATTGTTGAAACTCTTCGGCGTCGCGACGACCCCCCCGTCGCCACGCAGCAGATCGGCCAAGTGGTTCTTCGTGGAGGTCTTGCCGTACGAACCGGTAATCGCCACCACCGTCGGGTGCACACGCTGGAGTCGTTGGCTGGCCTGGTCGACGAATTTTCCCGCGAGTCGCGCCTCGTACGGCTCGAGCAACCTCGCGGCGAGCGCCAAGGTGAAGGGAACGAGCCAGACCACCAATGCCGCCAAGAGCAACTTGTCGTGCAGCGCGGTGCCGATAACGGCCACCAGCGACGACAGGACAAGCCCGAGGAGTGCCACAGTGCGCAGTCGACGCGTCCACTGCAGTGCCCCAGTGCGACCACGGGGCCGCAGTGCCCACGGACAGGCGACGCCGTACACGACTGAATCGACCACGAAGGTCACGTCGGAATGCGCAAAAATCGCCACGACGAGCGCCGCGGGGAAGGTGCACCACAAGAGGTACGCGAGCGTTATCGGTCGAGACGTGCGCAGCGCGGCGACCCTGGCGTAGCGCATCGATGGCCACGTCCAGCGTCGCCAGAAGCGGTACATCGACGCGGGCTCGTAGTGCTCGCGTTGCAGAACCCGCAACCACCGCAGCATCTGGGCGCAGTAGCCGAGCGCGAGGGCGAACGCGCCAGCGACGAGCCACGCCGTGGTCACGGGGCGAGGACCATTCGCTGGGCGTGCGCGCTGAGGGCCGCCGGCCTCTCAGTGGGCACGAAGTGTCCGGTGTCGACCAGAACGTCGAGGTCCACGTGGGCCGAGGCCACGAGTAGCGCGCTGGCGCGGCGCGCCACGTCCACGGGAACGTCGTGATCATTCGCTCCCCACACGAGGTCAACCGGGGCGCTGATCTGGGCCAGTTCGCTCTCGTAACTCTCGTTCACGCTGACCACCAAAATGTCGCGCAGAACTCCCGTCGCGTGTCGGTAGTCACTCGAGCCATATTTCTGCCGCGCCGCTTCGATGCGAGCGTCGCTGATCATCCCGCGCCGGTGCAGGACGCGCACCAGTCGATACGCCAGGGGCGTTCGACGTGTGGTCTCGCGTCGTACGAGCGGCACACCGGTGAGAATCAGCCCCTTGACGACGTCGGGTCGCGTCGCCGCGAGGATAGTAGCCACCTTGCCACCGAAGGAGTGTCCGACGAGAACGACGGGCCCGGAACCAAGTTGCGTCAACGCCGGTGCCACGAGATCGGCGTAGAGGGCCGCGCCGCCCGGTGCCTCGGGTAGCGGGGACGCCCCGAAACCCGGTAAGTCCAGAGCTACCGACGCAATTGCGTCGTGCGCGAGCAACTCCGCTGCCGCCTCGAAGTCGGCGCTCGATCGGCCCCAGCCGTGCAGCCAGACCACCTGAACAGGTCCGTCGCCGTAGGCCTGTCCAAAGATGTTCCCTTCACCGTAGGCACGCAGCACGATACTCAGGTTACTGAGGCCAGCGTCGGACTTCTGGCGTCACGTCCGGACAGTAGCGTCAAGGGCACCATGAGCGACGAGATCGGCTTCTCCGACGAATTACTGATCGGACTCACCCCTGAACAGCGTGAAGCCGTGACCTCAGACGCCCGTCGACTCCTCGTTCGCGCGACGGCTGGCTCGGGTAAGACTCACGTGCTCACCCTACGCATTCAGCGCCGCATCGCTCTCGATGAACTGAGCGCCGACCAGGTGCTGGCGATGACTTTCACCCGCAAGGCCGGCGAGGAACTGCGTCGCAGACTCTTTCGTTCGGGAGTTCGCGACGTCCGCGCCGGGACCTTTCACCGTGCGGCCATGACGATTGTCAACGATTACCGCCAGGACCACCATTTGAAACCTTTGACCATCGAAGCCAGTCGACGGCGCATCGTGACGCTCCTTGTCCAGCAACTTCGCGAAGAGGGCGACGTCAAACTCGACGACTGGCAACTGCCACGGCTCGAACAAGAAATTGGCTGGGCCCTCAGCCAAGGTTTTCGCGGCGCAACGTACGCGCGCGCCGCCAAGAAGGCGCGCCGCGACGCACCTCTGGCCACTACAGTCTTCGCCGACGTACTCGACCGCTACGTCGGACTGTGTCACAGCCGCGGCGTGCTCGACTTCGATCTGCTGCTCAGTGAAGCCATCGCACTGCTGCGCGACGAGCCCGACGTCCGCGCCGCTTTTCGCCACCGCACCCGCGCGCTGTTCGTCGACGAGACCCAGGACATGAATCCGCTGCAGTTCATGCTGCTCGCCCAGATGGCGGGCGACGACCCAGACCTCTTTTGCGTGGGAGACCCCAACCAATCGATTTACGGCTTCAACGGCGCCAACCCCCAACTGATGGGCGACATCCTTCGCACCTGGCCGGACACGGTGGTGCTCGACCTCACCAGAAATCACCGTTCCACGGCGCACATCATCGCCGTCGCGAACACGTTGCTCGAACCCGGAGCACGCGGCATTGTTCCCGCCCACGATGAAGGTGACGTCCCGCTCGTGCGCAGTTACGCCACGGATCTCGACGAAGCCCAGCACGTCGCAACCTGGCTCTCGGCTCACCACCAGCTCGGTAGCCCCTGGCGTTCCATGGCCGTACTGGCGCGTACCAACGCCCAGCTCGACGTCATCGCCGGCGCCTTCGAAGCGGCCGGCATCCCGACCGAACGTCGCGGACCCGAGCACTCGCCGGCCTCGGACCTGGTGACCCCCGAGATCAGTTCGCGTCGCGTCGAGAGTGAGACGCCCGACGCCGTCGCCCTCACGACCATCCACCGGTCCAAGGGCCTGGAGTTCCAGCACGTCGTTGCGGTCGGCTGGGCGGAGGGCCAACTTCCTCACTACAACGCTTCGAGCCCCGAGGAATTGGCCGAAGAACAACGTCTCGCGTACGTCGCCCTCAGTCGCGCCGAACAGACATTGCTGATCACCTGGAGCAAGGGACGCAACGATCCACGTTTCCCCGACCGTGAACCGTCGCGATTTCTCGGACCAATCGACACCGTCCTTGGCGAGATCGAACGCCAGAAAGCACCCGTCACCGGAGAACAGCGCCGTGCGCGACTCGAAGCGATTCGCCGCGAACTCGAGGCCAACGCGCCAGTCGTCGTGGAGACTCCGACCGTACTGGGCCGTTAGGCGCTAACTATTCCAGTCGAACTCAGCAACGACCGGCGCGTGGTCGGAGGGCTTATCGCCCTTACGTGCCTCGCGATCGACGTAGGCGTCGCTCACCCTCGCAGCGGTGGCGGCGTCGGCGAAGAGGTAGTCGATTCGCAGTCCCCAGCCTCGGTGAAACGAGCCGTTACGGTAGTCCCACCACGTGAAGCTTGGTTCATCGGCGTGCAAATGTCGACCCAGGTCCACGAGGTCAGTGGCGAGTAGTGCACGGATCGCGGCTCGTTCGGGCTCGGACACGTGGGTCATCCCCTCTAACGCCGCGGGGTCGTAGACGTCCAGATCGCTCATAGCGACATTAAAGTCGCCCCCCATCATCACCGGCTGAGTGCGGTCGCGCGCGTCGAGCAGGGTGCGAAGCGATTCGAGCCAGTTCAACTTGTACTGATAGTGCGGGTCGTCGAGGGAGCGTCCGTTGGGGACGTAACACGAATAAAACCGCAGACCCGCGCAAGTCGCGGCGATCAGCCGCGCTTCGGGGTCATCGACGAGACCGCGTTCGACGTCCTGGAGCCCTCGGCGCGACACGATGGCTACGCCGTTCCACCGGCCTTGTCCGTAGTGCGCGGACTGATACCCCAGTGCCGCAAAGGCGTCAAAGGGGAACTTTTTGTCGTCCTGCTTGGTCTCTTGGATCAACACCACATCGGGCTCGTGCCGGCGGATCCACTCTTCGACGCGCGGCCACCTCGCCGTCAACGAATTGACGTTCCAGGTGGCGACCTTCACGGCGCGTCGGCGAGGATGAACAACAGATCGGCCTCGACGGCCACTTGGCCGTCCACCGACGCTCGTCCGTGACCCTTGCCACCTCGGGCGGACAAGCGGGTTATCTCACACTCGAGAGTCAGCGTGTCGCCCGGCAGCACCTGACGGCGAAAGCGCGCGTTCTCCACTCCCCCAAAGAGGGGCAATCGTCCCGTGAAACGCACATCACTCAGCACCGCCACGGCGCCCACCTGGGCTACCGCCTCGAGCATCAAGACGCCCGGCGTCGTGGGTCGTCCCGGAAAGTGACCGGGAAAGAACCACTCGTCACCCGTAAGTCGCCACTCGCCACTCGCGCGAAGCCCGGGCTCGATGCTGATCAGCCGGTCAATGAGTAAGAAGGGAGCGCGGTGCGGGATCCAGTCTTCGGGGTTCAGGGAGAGATTACTCATGCCAGGGCCAGCTCCGCGATTCGTCGTTCACTGTCAACGGTAGCCAACCGGAAAGACTTCTGGTCGCCACGCTTCAAAACGTCGCGCGCGCGAGCGGGGGCCGGATCACCGAGAGACGTCGTGGGCGCGTAGCACTCAATGACGTCACCATTCTTCAACGTCACCTTGATCACCGCGCCGTGCGACGTAAACGCAACGACCTCGCCCGCCAGTGATGCACCGATTTTGAACTGCTTCACAAATACCGCGAAGCCGGACTCGGCATTGACGGGCTGGCGCCCGCGGCGTAGTGCGACGGCGGGCACCGGCGAGGGGGGCTCGGCCCTCGGTGCGGCGGCGGGTGCCGCGGCGGCGGCTTTCTTCGTCACCTTCTTGGTCGCGGTCGCCTTCTTGGCTGCTCGCGGCGCCTTCGCACTGACAACTGGTTCTCTGGTCTCTTTGGTCTCTTTGGTCTCGTCGGGCGTGTGCGATTTCCTGACCCCCTTGCCCACCGTCGTCTTGACGACGGCCGTGGCCTTGGTGCCGGCACGTTTGGTGCCCCGCGCTGACTTGACCGGCGTCAACGTATCGCCAATCGCCGGAATAACCCCCTCGGGCAACGCGACGGCCAGCTTCTTTACCGTGCGCGTGGCGCGAACTGACTTGATCCCGCGCACGGGTAGGCGCTCGGTGAACACCCAACCAACGCCCTTGACGGGTTTGCCACCAATGAGCCGACCAGCGTCAAAGAGCCACGGATACTGTTCGTGGAACTCTTGGAACGAGTCATTGCTGAGTACTACGGCGTTGATGCGCTGGGCGATCTTCAAAATGAACGCATCACCGCGACCAACGGCGCCGGCGGGCGGTGTGACGATCTCCCCGGCGATCTCGGCCTCCTTGAAGCGCGCTCGCTCCGACATCGCGACGCGGTGTTCAAAGCTAGCGTCCACTACAACGATCACGTCGGCACTGGAGTACTCCTCGAGAAACGCACGAACCGCGTCGTCGAGCTGGATAAGACTCGGGATGGTCCGACCTTCAGTTGCGAGGTTCGAGCCGTCGACGACGACGCGCAGTAAAGGGTGCTTCACCGCAACGCTCGAACGAGCAGGTCGGCCTGCTCCGCGTCGTGCACGAGGTGCGAGCCCGTCGCGGGGCTGGCCGACTCGGCGCGCGCCACGTGACCTACGGTCTTGTCTCGTAGGGCCTTGTGCATCTGCAAGTGCACAAAGGGCCACGAGCCCATGTTCTCAGGCTCTTCCTGAAGCCAGATCACTTCTTGGGCGTTCGAGTACGTCGCCAACAGGGCCTCGATGTCTTCGGCCGGCCACGGGTAGATCTGCTCCACACGCACCACCGCCACGTTCGTCAGTCCCCACTCATCACGCTTGGCCAATGCTTCGTGAACAATCTTGCCGCTGGCGAGCACCACACGAGTGACGCCGGGGCGGTCCGCGACTACGTCGTCGAGGATGCGTGAGAATGAACCGGTCTCCAACGCGGCGAGCGGCGAGCGGGTTTGTACCGCGCGCAACATCGACTTGGGTGTGAAGATGATGAGCGGCGTGACGTGTTCGCGACGCACCTGGCTACGCAACAGGTGAAAATACTGCGCGCCCGTCGTGGGCTGGGCGATACGCATATTGTTGCGCGCGCACAGCGACAAGAATCGTTCGATACGACCGCTCGAGTGCTCGGGTCCCTGGCCCTCGTAGCCGTGGGGCAGGAGCATCACGAGCCCCGCGGTCTGGCCCCACTTGTCCTCGGCCGCGACCAGGAAGTTGTCGATGACGATCTCCGCTCCGTTGACGAAGTCGCCGAACTGGGCCTCCCAGATCACGAGCGCATTGTTCGATTCGACCGAGTAGCCGTATTCGAATGCCAATGCGGCGTACTCGCTCAAGAACGAGTCGCGCACCGTGAAAAAGCCCTCAGAGTTCAGGTTCGTCAGCGGCACGTACTGCGCGCCGTTCTCATAGTCGACCAGGGCCGCGTGGCGGTGTGAGAAAGTGCCGCGGCGCGAGTCCTGGCCCGTGAGGCGCACGTTGGTACCCTCCAATATCAGCGAGCCGAAGGCCAGCGCCTCGGCGAGAGCCCAGTCCACTTCGCCCGATTCCAGCAGGGCCCGACGTTGGACGAACTGGCGCTCAAGCTTGGGATGGATAGTGAAGGGCTCGGGCGCGGACATCGTGACGCGTGCAATCTCGAGCAGGCGATCTTTCTGTACTCCGGTCTCGGGCGCCGCGAGGTCCGCAGGTATCTCGTTGATCGGAACCTCGTCGAGGGTCGGCACGGGCACCGTTCGTACCTCGTCGAGAACGCTCTGAAGGCGTTCATTGAACTGATCGAGAGCCAGCTCGGCGTCCTCCATGGTCATGTCGCCGCGGCGGATCAGCGTCTCGGTGTAGGCCTTTCGTACCGAGCGCATCTGGTCGATGATCTTGTACATCTGGGGCTGGGTGTAACTCGGGTCGTCGCCCTCGTTGTGCCCGTGGCGTCGGTAGCAGACGATGTCGAGCACAACGTCGCGGTGGAACTCCTGGCGGTAGTCGTAGGCCAGTCGCGCAGCGTGAGCGCAGGCCTCGGGGTCGTCGCCGTTGAC